>NZ_JBGONO010000035.1:0-38587 GCF_041439165.1 Enterovibrio sp. FF113
TTGGGTCGTTAACGTCAAGCGTTTATTTCCATTCAGTTTTGAAGCCGTTTTCGCCATATCGATTCAATGGGCGTTTCCTACTGGAAGCACTCACCGTGTCGATGGGCTGCATTATAGGGAGAATTGATATGTTGGCAAGGGATTTTTTAGAAAACCTCAATAAATAGACCTTTTTGCTCGATAATCACTCAAGACGCTTATAAAGCAATCTAATCCACCAGATTAAATGCACTAAAAGCAAGAAAGAGGCTATTTCTAGCCTCTTTCCATGTTCTCGAATTGAAAAAGTTATTGGATTGCTTTTATTTGGTCGTCCTCTACTACCAGTCGAACTGGCTTACCAGGTTTGACTTCACCTTTAAGGATGGCCTGCGCCAACGGGTTTTCAATACTCTGTTGAATAGCACGTTTTAACGGGCGCGCTCCATATACGGGGTCGAAACCCGCTTGAGCAATCAAGGTCAATGCTTCTTCACTAACCTCAAGCACCAAGTCTCGTTCAGCCATTCGCTGTGCGAGAAGATGTAACTGAATATCTGCAATCAGCTTGATGTGATCTTGACCCAACGGGTGGAACACCACAGCTTCATCAATACGGTTAATAAATTCTGGACGAAAGTGCTTGCTCACAACATCCATAACCATCACTTTGATACCGTCGTAATCCAATTCACCAAAGTGTTCTTGAATCCGATCCGAACCAAGGTTAGAAGTCATGATAACCACAGTATTGCGAAAATCGACAGTTCGACCTTGCCCATCAGTCAATCGACCATCATCCAATACTTGTAGGAGAAGGTTAAATACATCTGGGTGTGCTTTTTCTACTTCATCCAGCAAAATGACAGAGTATGGACGTCGGCGTACAGCTTCTGTTAAGTACCCGCCTTCTTCATAACCCACATAACCTGGAGGCGCACCAACTAGTCTCGCTACAGAGTGTTTCTCCATAAACTCCGACATATCGATACGTACCATGGCATCGCTACTATCAAACATGAACTCAGCTAGCGATTTGCAAAGCTCCGTTTTACCTACCCCCGTTGGCCCCAAAAATAGGAATGAGCCTATTGGACGATTTGGATCAGCAAGACCGGCTCGGCTACGACGTATGGCATTTGCCACTGAATTGACCGCTTCTTCTTGTCCAATAACACGGGAATGAAGTTCATCTTCCATTTGAAGTAATTTTTCTTTCTCGCCTTCAAGCATTTTGGCGACAGGAATACCTGTTTGACGCGACAGGACTTCGGCGATTTCAGCTTCTGTTACTCGGTTTCTGAGCAATGTCATTTCCTGCATCTCTGCTTGGCTTGCAAGATCCAGTTGCTTCTCTAGTTCCGGGATACGTCCATATTGCAGCTCCGACATTCGATTGAGATCACCCGCTCGACGTGCAATCTCTAAATCAGTGCGAGCTTGCTCTAACGCACTCTTTATATGTTGTGTGCCTGACAGCGCCGCTTTTTCTGCATTCCAAACCTCTTCCAGCTCAGCATAATCACGCTCTTTCTCATCAATCTCTGTCTGCAATGTTTCAAGACGTTTTTTACTTGCATCATCATTTTCTTTTGCCAGCGCTTGCTGCTCGATTTTGAGCTGAATAAGACGTCGTTCTAAACGATCTAGTTGCTCCGGCTTTGAGTCAATTTGCATTCGAATACTAGACGCTGCTTCATCAATAAGATCTATTGCCTTATCTGGTAATTGGCGATCAGAGATATAACGATGAGATAAGCTCGCTGCCGCCACAATCGCAGGGTCGGTAATTTCCACAGCATGGTGAAGTTCGTAACGCTCTTTCAGGCCACGTAGAATGGCAACGGTATCTTCCACCGTTGGTTCATTGACTAATACTTTCTGGAAGCGACGCTCAAGGGCCGCATCTTTTTCTACATATTGGCGATACTCGTCTAAAGTCGTCGCGCCAACACAATGTAACTCGCCACGAGCAAGTGCAGGTTTGAGCATATTACCCGCATCCATCGCGCCTTCTGCTTTACCGGCCCCCACCATTGTGTGGATTTCATCGATAAACAGAATGACATTGCCTTCTTCTTTCGCCAACTCGTTCAAAACTGATTTCAAACGTTCTTCGAATTCACCTCGATATTTCGCCCCCGCGACCAAGGAACCCATATCAAGAGAAAGCACGCGTTTATTGCGAAGCCCTTCTGGCACCTCGCCATTAACGATACGTTGAGCAAGGCCTTCCACGATCGCGGTTTTACCAACGCCCGGCTCGCCAATGATCACAGGGTTATTTTTCGTTCTGCGCTGCAACACTTGTATGGTGCGACGAATTTCCTCGTCACGACCAATCACAGGATCTAACTTGCCTTGTTCGGCTTTTTCAGTCAGGTCGACCGTGAACTTTTGCAGTGCCTGTCGGGACTCTTCAGCATTGGGGTCATCAATGGACTGACCGCCGCGAACTTTATCGATCGCTGCTTCCACTTTTTTTGTAGCCAATCCAAGACTACGCAATAGTTCTCCCAATGCCCCTTTTTCTTCGACTGCAGCGAGGATAAACAACTCAGAGGAAATGAATTTGTCTTTACGCTTTTGCGACAGTTTGTCGCACATGTTGAACAACATGCCCATGCCATGGGAAAGCTGAACATCACCGCCTGTACCAGTGACTTTGGGAAGTTTATCTAACAGTTCACTGAGACTAGAGCGTAATTGAGTAACATCAACATTAAGTAGTGTCATCAAAGGTCGAATGGTACTGCTGTCCTGATTGAGGAGAGACACCATCAAGTGGACGGGTTCGATGTATTGATTATCGCGCCCTAAGGCCAATGACTGAGCGTCGGAAATGGCCAGTTGGAATTTGCTGGTAAATCGGTCAAGGCGCATAGCCCCTCCTCTAATTTCGTCTAAGTTTGCATAACGAAAATGGGAGCGATCGTGACCGATTTCAAGTTATTTGGTGAAATTTTTATCGCATGCTATCTGTAGAGATCCAAATACAGCTTGCCTGACGGCCTGTACGAGCCTCTCGACGGTAGGAAAAAAAACGTTCTGGCTCTGAGACCGTGCAATGAGTCCCGCCATAAATATCAGTGACACCTGCCTGCGCAAGGCGACGGCGGGCTAGAAGATAAATATCCGCTAACCAGCGACCGTTACGCGGTTTAAATGCAGAGCTTGCGCCAGCATCCTTCGCTATAAATTGCTCTCTCACCTCGCCACCAACTTCAAATTTCTCTGCGCCAATAGCAGGGCCAAGCCATGCCATGACGTTTTTAGGATCAGAAAATTGAGCCAAGGTCTCTTCCAGCACACCATTAACCAAACCACGCCAGCCTGCATGCGCAGCCGCTACTTGAGCGCCATCTTTACTGCAAAAAAGTACAGGTAAGCAATCTGCAGTCATCACCACACAAACTTGCCCCATTTCAGCCGTAAAAGATGCATCAGCATCTGGTACTTGCAACGTTGACGTCAATGGTAGTGTCACCACACCTGTTCCATGGATTTGGTTCAGCCAGCTTGGCGCTGATGGCATACACATAACATCAGCTAATCGAGTACGGTTTGCCAAGACAGCATCAAGAGAGTCATCAACGTGAATACCCAAATTAAAGCTATCAAACGGCGGTTGGCTTACGCCTCCCGCTCGAGTAGTACTCACTGCTTTTACCGACAATGGTGCTGGCCAGTCTGGCGTGATCCAATCCATGCTTAGTAATCCAAGTCCCCAAGCTCAAGCGCATCAGCACGTAACACTTCAGTCAGATTCACCATGTCATCTGGGATCGGCGCATGCCATTCCATCGTTTCTTTTGTTGTCGGATGCTCAATACGCAACATTGCTGCATGTAGTGCCTGATGATCAAAAGAACGAAGTGTTTGGATTAGGGTATCACCAGCATTACGCGGCGGTCGTGGACGGCCACCATACAAGTGATCACCGATCAACGGATGATTCAAGTAAGCCATGTGAACACGGATTTGGTGAGTACGACCCGTTTCCAAGCGCACGCGTAAGCGTGTATGGGCACGGAAATGCTCAACCACTCGATAATGCGTGATCGCTGGTTTGCCCAACTCCTGAACCGCCATTTGAGTTCGCTTGGTCGAATGACGACCAATAGATTTCTCAATAGTACCGCCACCTGTCATGGTGCCCATCGCAATCGCTTCATATTCACGGGTGAATTTTTTACGCTTTTGCAATGCACGAACCAATCGTGTCTGGGTTGGAACATTCTTCGCAACCACCATTAGACCCGTGGTGTCTTTGTCTAGACGGTGAACAATACCTGCACGCGGAACTTCAGCGATCTGCGGGTAAAGATGCAACAAACCATTTAGGACGGTGCCATCTGGACAACCTGCGCCTGGATGCACAACCAAACCACGAGGCTTGTTGATCACGACAATATCATCATCTTCATAAACGATATTAAGTGGAATGTCCTGAGCTTCCCAACGCAGTTCATCTTCAATATCCGCTTGAACAACAATGGATTCGCCACCCATCATTTTCAAACGCGGTTTATTGGAGATTTCACCATCGACAGTCACTTTGTCTGCAAGAATCCATTCTTTGATGCGCGATCGGGAATAATCCGGAAACAACTCCGCTACCGCCTGATCGAGACGTTGCCCTAGTTGATTCTCATTAACTGTACTGTTTAACTCTAACTGCTGTGCCATAACGAACTTTTTGATTCTCAATGAGACTAATACCGTATTACGTGATTTTCAGCCCTAGGGCTTGGTCACGTTTACTTGTTGGTATTATATCTGGCCGATGGGTAGAATAACCTCTATCGCGCCATTGTAGCTTTTTGCGGCTGAATCCGTAATGGCAAAGGCTGAAAATATTCTTTCAAGGAAGCACCTGTAGTAATGAAACGCCTTACTTTATCCTCACTACTTGCCATTTCCGTGCTGGCTGGATGTTCAAGCACTGAAGACATTGTTCCTGATATTCCGCCGTCGGAGCTGTATCAGGAAGCACAGGTTTCACTTAACCAAGGCAGTTGGAACACCGCGATCCAAAAACTCGAAGCCCTCGATTCTCGCTATCCTTTTGGCGCCTATTCAGAACAAGTGCAGCTTGATTTGGTCTACGCGTACTACAAAAATGATGACCTAGCCTTGGGCGAGGCGACGATTGATCGCTTTATGCGTATGAATCCCGGACATCAGGAAATGGACTGGGTCCTGTATATGCGTGGCCTAACGAGCATGGCGCAAGACAGAAGCTTTATTCATGATGTAATGAGCATAGACAGGAGCGATCGAGATCCTGAGCCCGTACGCCGTGCCTTTATTGATTTCCGTCGTTTGCTAGATCGCTATCCTGATAGTGAATATGCTGCTGATGCTCAAAAGCGACTAGTCTCATTGAAAAACCGCCTGGCGGACTACGAATTGGCAACCGCTGATTTTTATGTGAGACGTGAAGCATGGATTGCCGTGATCAATCGTTGTCAACAAATCCAGCGAGATTTCCCTGACACTGACGCCGCGAAAAAATCATTACCATTAATGCTTAAAGCTTACGAAGAACTTGAGCTTGAAGAACCAGCTAAGCGTACTCGAGAACTGATTCAGTTAAACGGCGCCGGCGCATAACACGACCTATCAACGAAAAAAGCAGCCATTTGGCTGCTTTTTTTATCATTCGGTATACATGCCAATCTGATATATCCCCAAGTACTCACTTAGGATACGTAATGCAAGTTGGTGAATTATTCATCAACAAGATTATTTAGCACGAATAAAATCCCTAACATTGAATGTTTGTTAGCGACCTTATCTCCTCATCTTGCAACACATCCAATCCTTACATCAAGCACTTTCTGGCAGTTTTAAATCAGAGTTAAAAACAGGATCACAATTACTTAGACAGATAAACTTTCACGGCATAAAGGTGATCTGGATCACTTTATTTATCCTACAGAAACGTAATCTGAAAGTGAGCCCAGCAAAGGGCAAGCAAAAGAGGAAAGACCTATGAGAGTAGAAGTTACTGGTAAAAACATCGACGTCACTGCAGCTATCCGCGATCGAATCACATCTCGTTTTGAAAAGCTGGAAAAATGGCAAGTCGCTCTCATTAACCCTCATGCAGTCATCAGTGAAGCACCTGGAAACAAATTCAAAGTAGAAGCCGGCGTATCGGTTCCTGGCACAAAGCTGGTTGCATCAGCAGAACATGATGATATGTATGCAGCAATAAATGACGTAGGTCAGAAACTGGAGAAGCAACTCAACAAACAAGCTCACAAAGGTGAAGCTCGCCGCGCAAGTCACATTGACGTGCCGGAAGATGAAGAATCTGAAGTTGCATAAACCCATTGAGGATTAAAAAGAATCAGCCCCGCCAATGCGGGGCTGATTCGTCTTGACATGACACGGTCAGCCCAATATGGTTGAACAATATAACGTCAACTAAAACCACTATCGATGACACTGACAACCTCGTTTTTCTTTCGCTTTTTTATCCGCACCTTTTGAGGTGGGGTTTAGGGCGAGCATCGATAACGATAGAATCCCGAAGCCTCCCTCCATCAGGGAGGCTTTTTTATGTCAGTCAGGGTCAGACAAAGAAACAACAGGGAAAGGGAATGAGTAAACCAACTATGTCACTGGATGAAATCAGAGAAAATGTCAGTCGAATCGATAAGCAATTGCTATCGCTACTGGCTGATCGCCGCAAGCTCAGCCTGGAAGTTGCGAAGAGCAAAATTCAAACCCAGAAACCTGTTCGTGATATAGAACGAGAGCAAGCTCTTCTGGAAAGACTGGTCGCCGATGGCCACACCCACGATCTCGACCCGCAGTACGTCACCAAAATCTTCCACAGTGTTATTGAAGATTCCGTGCTCTATCAGCAAGCATTTTTACAACGCTTGGCGAACCCAGACAATGAACAGCCCCTAGCTCGTGTTTCGTTTCTCGGTGGGAAAGGCTCATACTCCAATCTTGCTGCACGCAATTTCTTCGCCCGTAAACACACTAAGCTTGCTGAAATTCAATGCCCAAGCTTCAAAGAAGTCATTGAAGTAGTCGAAAGTGGCAACGCAGATTACGGCGTTCTGCCGATCGAAAATACGAGTTCTGGCTCAATAAACGATGTTTATGACCAACTTCAGCACACGCGTTTGTCCATCGTGGGTGAAATCACGCAGCCTATCGAGCACTGCTTATTGACCTCGGTGGACACTGACGTTGATAAGATTAATGTGCTTTACTCGCACCCGCAGCCACACCAGCAATGCAGCGAGTTTCTACGTTCACTGGGCAACATCAAACAAGAATATTGCTCCAGCACCGCCGAAGCGATGAAAGTCGTGGCTGAATTGAAACAACCAAACGTAGCGGCGATTGGCAATGCGAGCAGTGGTGAGCTTTACGGGCTGAAACCGCTCAAGTTTGGCATTGCCAATCAGCAAGAAAATCACACACGTTTTATCGTGGTGGCGCGTAAACCTATTGACGTCACTGCTCTGATACCGGCCAAAACCACTTTTATTATGTCTACAGGACAAACTGCGGGCTCACTGGTGGAATGTTTGCTGGTGCTGCGCACCCGAGGCATCAATATGACCAAACTTGAGTCACGTCCGGTATTGGGCAACCCTTGGGAAGAAATGTTTTACGTCGATGTGGAAGGCAATATGCGCACAGACATCATGAAAGAGACGCTAGAAGAGTTGACCAAGCTGACACGCTACATCAAAGTATTAGGCTCATACCCTATTGAGAATGTTGCCCCAACTGAGATTGATGTCTAACGGCACAACTCACCGTCAGCATGACTTTTATCCAGGTAAATAAAAAGGAGCAATTGCTCCTTTTTTCATTTCTCGTTATGCCACTTTCCAATAAAGACTAACCTCGGTGAGCAGTATCATTCGCTTGCCTCAGCAAGTTCTGGCTTTCTTTTAAGAAGCGCGGAGCGAAATCACCAAACCAGCCATCAACCTGCTTAAAGGCAGTAATAAAACCATCTTTGTCTTTTTGATCAAGTAACTCAATCGCTTCACCAAAGCGAGCATGGAAGCGCTTAATCATGTCTATATTCTGGTTAGACGACATAATAATGTCCGCATAAAGCTGTGCATCCTGTGCAAACAAGCGCCCTACCATTGCCAACTCAAGACGATAAATCGGTGAACTGAGTGCAGTGAGTTGTGACAAGTTCGGGTTTTCTTCGGCCAAATGCAGGCCGTAAACAAATGATGTAAAGTGGCGCAATGCTTGGATCAGAGTCATGCCCTGATCATGCTCAATCGCACTGATACGATGCAAACTCGCCCCCCAGATACGAAACTGCTCTAGCAACCATTGGTAAGCTTCGGGATTACGACCATCACAATATACAATGACCTGCTTAGCCAAACTCGCAATGTCTGGCCCAAACATAGGATGCAGACCCACAACTGGTCCCTTATGGGACTCGAGCATAGCTTGCAACGGCTCACTCTTGATGGAGGTGAGATCAGCCAAAATACAATCATCTGGCAAGGTACTGAGCTGACGAATTACAGAGTCTGTTCGATGAATAGGTACGGTGACCACAACCATCCCTGCATCCGATAGCATGGCTTCCGCGTTATCCCAATCTTGGCTACCCAGCACTTTCACGTCATAACCTGACAGACGAAATAGCTTACCGAATAATTTGCCCAGCTGTCCGTTACCGCCAACTATCACAATGGAGCGCAATTCAGGATTAAGGCATTTAAACCCCGAGTCATTCTCACTGGCGTATGATTCACGCATTGTACGGCGAAGAATATCCTCGATCAGATCAGGTGGAATACCTTTGAGTTCGGCTTCCTGACGGCGAGAAGCCAGCATTGCCGCCTCACGATCAGGCGCATAGATAGGCAAACCATGACGGCTTTTCACTTCGCCCACATCCGAAACGAGTGCTAGGCGTCGCGCTAGCAATTCCACCATTTGTTTATCGACTTCATCAATCTGATCCCGGAGAAGGGACAACTCTGCAACCATGAGGCTTAACTTCCTTTTAAACGCTGTTCCAAGAATGGGGTCAAATCACTATGTGCACGACGCAACAGGGTTTCAGTGTCCTCCCAATCAATACATGCATCCGTAATAGACACGCCATAAGCCATCTCTTCACGCGGAAGATCCGCAGATTGATTTCCTTCATGGATGTTACTTTCAATCATCAAGCCGATAATAGACTGATTACCTTCACGAATTTGATGAAAGACATCCTCGGCCACCAGTGGCTGACGATGAAAATCTTTACGAGAGTTAGCATGGCTGCAGTCTACCATCAGAGATGCTTCTAGCCCTGCGTCTTTCATCTCATTTTCGCATTCCGTCACAGAGACAGAATCGTAATTTGTTTGTTTACCACCACGAAGGATGACATGACCATCAGGATTGCCTTGGGTAGTCAATAACGCAACCTGCCCCTCTTTATTGATCCCCATAAAACGGTGACCAGACGAAGCCGCTTTCATCGCATTAATTGCAGTAGAAAGGCTACCATCAGTACCATTTTTGAAACCGATAGGCATTGATAGACCACTGGCCATTTCACGGTGAGTCTGTGACTCCGTCGTGCGCGCACCGATAGCCGCCCAACTAAACAGATCGCCAAGGTATTGAGGGCTAATTGGGTCAAGCGCTTCAGTAGCCAATGGCAAACCCATATCTGATAGCGTAATCAACAACTCGCGCGCTTTGTGCAAACCCGCTTCTACATCAAAAGAACCGTCAAGGTGCGGATCGTTTATCAATCCTTTCCAGCCAACCGTTGTACGTGGCTTTTCAAAGTAAACACGCATCACGATGTAAATCTGGTCGTTCAATTGATCTGACAACGTTTTTAATTGTTTAGCGTATGCAATCGCAGCCTCGGTGTCGTGAATTGAGCAAGGTCCACACACCACCAACAAGCGGTGATCTTTTTTATGGATAATATTGGCGATGTCATCACGTGATCTAGAGATAAATTCCAGTGTCTCTTTTTTCACCGGCAGCTTTTGGCGTAACTGCTCTGGGGTGATCAGTACCGTTTCATCCTGAATGTGTACATTCGTCAGCAGATCTCTTTCCATGAAAACAATCCTTACTTAATCTTTAGTGCTTAACCATATTGAACAGCGTTGTTTTCGCCGCAGATGTCACACACCTTATCAATCTGAAACGGGATTGCAAGCATTCGTAAAGAAAATATAACATTGTAATAATAAGTTTACACAAAGAGAGAGGGCTGGCTTTATTGGAAGCTATAAAAGGGAGGAAGGGTAAAGTCGGGAAATATATTCGTAAACAAAAATGAACAAAGGCCAAATAATGGCCTTTGAATTGGAACACGATCAGCAGCTAATCAGAAAGTCTGATCGGCAGATTGGAAGTCCTCAAAGCCTCGCTGCCATTGCATCTGAAAGCGCATACCATCATCTTGGTTTGAACACACCCCAAGGTATTGCATACCAGACAGACCTATATCATAAGCATTGTTAACATCGCAGTAGAGATCGATGCCAGTGTTATAACCCGCTTCATAGCCACCAACGTCTACATTTTGAACGCCAGCTTTATTGGCCAAAGCATCCAGATTGGACATAGAACGAGAGGGTAAACCTCTCACACCATCACGCTCACCGACCGCCTGCCAGTTACCTTTTTGAACCAAAGACTCTGTTGCTTCGATATTCACACAACCAACCAAAAGCAACGCCAGTAGCGACGTCAGGAATTTATTTAGCATCCTGTTCCTCAATTTATCATTCAGACGAAAAGGCATTCACTATAGACGAATAACCCGTTTTTGACTGCGATTTCCTGATGCAATCAACTAACTGTCTGACGTTTTCATGCTTTTGAGTTTGAAAGACAAAGCAACAAACAACACACCAAACACAAACGCATACGTCGCAATAACCCATACCAACGCCATCGCACCAGCTGCTGGATTACTCATCAAGAAGCCACCAAACAAGATAGAAATAATACCGCCAAAGATTAACAGCCACTCACCTGTGATTTCTTTACGAAGTCTGATCGCGGTAATGATTTCTAGCACCCCTTTGACGATTGCCCAAACAGCTATATAAAAAAGCAATGCAACTGCCGTCAGGCCAGGGACGGCAAACGTCATGATCCCTGCCGCGATCCCCACTACGCCCCAAAGTAACAACACAACCCAGTTATCATGATCTTTACGCTCAACCAAGGCTGTCCATACTTGCAAGCTGCCATCCACAAACGCGTAAATGCCAAAAACCAGCACTAAGGTTTCTATCGACTCTCCCGGCGGAAGCGTCCACATCATAAAGCCAAAAATAATGGCCGCAATACCACGTAGCAATAACACCCACCAATTACGGGATAGTACTCCCACCATTTGCTTAGCCAGTGTTTCGGTTGGTTCCATTACTTGTCTCCTCAAATTGTTCTTTTGGGTTATCTCTATCAAAAGCCCAAGCAGAAAACCAAGCTAACAACAAATACAACTAGCGTCGGTAAGATGCTGACTTACCTAAAGAGTGAAGACTGCTTTGAGTCAGTACGGTGTTCTATCTTTGAAACCAAATGAATATTGCAAAAACAGGAGAGCAACATGAGAAGAGAAAGGCAAATAGATGAAGGGAAAATAGTCAGCAGGTTGCACTAACAACCTGCCTGCAGACAGTGTTTAGCGCATTAGCCTAGTAAATAGCGTTCAATCTCCGCCCAAGAGTTGGCAATATAAGTCGGAGAGACACCATTGGGCACACATTGTTCATCACGGTTTAGCCAGCAAGTATCGATACCCGCTTTATTCCCGCCAAGAACATCCGAATCAGGATTATCTCCCACCATCAAAATGCGCGATTTTTCTGGTTGTCCCATTTTCTCGAAAGCATAATCGAAAATCGCCACGTCTGGCTTAGCGACCCCAACCTCTTCCGATATCACCACCAAATCAAAATACTCACTCAAATTCGTTTTTTCCAAACGCACTTGCTGAAGCTGAGTAAAACCATTGGTGATGATGCCGAGTTTGGCTTTTTGAGCGAGTACAGGAATTAGCTCACTCACTCCCTCAAGTGGCTGGCACACATCGACCATGGCATTCAAAAAGAGACGATTAAGTTTCGCGGGGGAAACATTCAGTCTTTCCGACCAGAGAACGAAGCGATCTTCCTGTAATTGCTTTGCAGTGATCTCGCCGTTTTGGTATTTTCCCCAAAGTGGCTTGTTCACGGCTTGGTATTCAGAAAAGTCTTGCACAGAGAAATCAACGCCAAGACCAGAAAACAGGGCCTTTAATCCAGCAAATGCATCAAACGAAAACAAAGTTTCATCTGCATCAAATAAAATCCAATCGTATTTCACGCGTAATCCTCCATAGCGACAACGCATTATACCCGAGTCACCTCAATATGCAGGATTCAGAGCCACACATCACGCTCAATTTAAGGAGAAAAGTGGAAGGAATAGTCCCCTCCCTTTCGACCCTTTTCGTCAAAAAAGTGAGCATGATGTGTGGCTGCCGAACACCAGTATCGTTGGCTTCCAGGCTTTATTGCTGACTTTCAACGTAGAACCACTATGTTTTCAAATCAGCGCCTTGCCGGCGCGACAGGCAAACCAACAACTTCTCGCTGAACAAGCATCTTGAGATGGATCAGCCATGTATAGAGGAAAGCTTTAGCTGAACGTTTGTCTTTGTACCGATAAAAGAAAAGCCCGCCAAATGGCGGGCTTTTTCTATCCCTTGCGGGGTATAAACGCCGGAGCGATTATTTCTTAGTGAGACGCTCTTTGATACGAGCTGCCTTACCAGAACGCTCACGCAGGTAGTACAGTTTGGCACGACGTACTGCACCGCGACGTTTAACAGTAATGCTGTCAACAACTGGTGAGTGAGTTTGGAATACACGCTCAACGCCTTCACCGTTAGAAATCTTACGAACGGTAAATGCAGAATGCAGACCACGGTTACGTTTCGCGATTACAACACCTTCATAGGCCTGTAGACGTGAACGCTCACCTTCTTTAACTTTAACCTGAACAACAACAGTGTCACCCACTTTGAAGCCAGGAATGTCTTGCTTAAGTTGCTCTTCTTCGAGCGCTTTGATGATGTTACTCATTTTCTATACCCTAGAATAAACTGATACTAAGTATGTTTAGGAACTTTAACTGTGTTCTTTAATGAACGCAGCAAGTAGTAATTCCTGTTCGTCAGTCAGAGCTAGGTTTTCCAGGAGCTCTGGTCTTCTGAGCCAGGTTCGGCCTAGCGATTGCTTCAATCGCCAGCGGCGTATGTCCTGATGGTTACCGGATTTCAGTACCGAAGGTACATCGAGTCCGTCTAACACTTCAGGTCGCGTGTAGTGTGGGCAATCAAGCAAGCCATTTGCGAAAGAATCTTCTTCCGCTGACGCAAAGTCTCCAAGTACACCCGGAACAAACCGAGCGACTGCGTCAACCAACGTCATGGCAGGCAGTTCGCCACCACTGAGCACAAAATCACCAATAGACCATTCTTCATCGACTACGGTTTGTATAATGCGCTCATCTACCCCTTCGTAGCGTCCACAGATAAGAATCAAGTTCTCATTCTGCGCCAACTCTTCGACACCTGCTTGGTCAAGCTTTCGACCTTGAGGTGAAAGGTAAATCACTTTCGCCTTGCCTTTGGCGGTATGTTTGGCAGCGTCAATGGCATCGCGCAAAGGCTGTACCATCATCAACATGCCCGGGCCGCCACCATAAGGTCGGTCATCAACCGTCCGGTGTTTATCGTGAGTAAAATCGCGGGGATTCCACGTTTCTACTTCGAGTAGGCCTTTTTTTACCGCCTGGCCAGTTACCCCAAAATCGGTAACAGCACGGAACATTTCAGGAAAAAGGCTGATAATACCAACCCACATTTTTCCGCTCCTATTGCTTTAAGTGTTACCTGGGGATTTTAAAATCCAGGATCCCAGTCAACTTCGATCCGTTGAGCAGAGCGATCAATCGACTTGATGACTTGCCCATCGAGGAACGGCACTAGGCGTTCCTTCTGTCCAAAAGCATCTTTCAAGTTTGCAGTCACGACTAACACATCGTTAGAGCCTGTCTCCAGAATGTCCGAGACCTTACCCAGGTTGTAACCTTTGGTAGTGAACACTTCCATACCGTAGAGCTCTCGCCAGTAGAATTCTTCATCCGACAGCGCAGGCAATACCTCTGGGTTAACCGCAATTTCGGCATTCGTCATGACCTGGGCGTCTTCACGCAAATCCAGACCATTCAGTTTACCAACAAAACCTTGACCATGGCGTTTCCAGTCTTCAAGACCGAATTCTTGCCACTCGCCACGCACCTTAATAAACCAAGGTGTGTAGTCGAAAATACTTTCAGCATTTTCAGTGTAAGAAAAAACTTTGAGCCAACCACGGATGCCATAAGAAGCACCTAGCTTGCCTACTACAATCTTTTCTTGCTCACTCATTTCTTCTTTTAACCCTGACACTGATAAATTACGCAGCTTTCGCAGCGTCTTTGATCAAGCGTGCTACTCGGTCAGAAACCGCTGCACCTTCGCCAACCCAATGGGTAACGCGATCAAGGTCCAAACGCAGTTTCTCTTCTTGACCTTGTGCGATCGGGTTGAAGAAACCAATTTTCTCGATGAAGCGACCGTCGCGAGCTTGGCGGCTGTCGGCAACAACGATTTGATAGAATGGACGCTTTTTAGCGCCGTGACGTGCCAAACGAATGGTTACCATATCGTCCTCTATTGCATTACTGAATTAAATTGGCCCTGCGTAAATACAGGGCCTCGTGCCAAAATAAAGCTCCGGAATTTTACGCTTTCTGTGATCGAATGCAACTGCTTTAGCTAAAAAAGCATCAGTGCAAATAAACAATCAATCACTTAGCAAATCCGGTTGCTTTAGTCTTTTAGGCCTAGGTGCTTCACATTCCTAGACCTTTATTTACGTAGCATACGCTTAACGCGGGAACATTCCACCGCCTCCGCCCATGCCACCCATCATGCCTTTCATATTGCGCATCATGTTCTTCATGCCACCCTTTTGCATTTTCTTCATCATTTTCTGCATTTGGGTGAACTGCTTAAGCAAACGGTTAACGTCCTGAACTTGTGTACCAGAACCCGCAGCAATACGCTTTTTACGTGACCCTTTAATCAGGTCAGGCCGTGTACGCTCTTTTGGCGTCATGGAATTGATGATGGCTTCCATTTGAACGAACATTTTGTCGTCCACTTGGTTTTTTACATCATCAGGAAGATTGGACATGCCTGGCAGTTTATCCATCATGCCCATCATGCCGCCCATGTTCTTCATCTGTTGTAACTGATCACGGAAGTCTTGCAGATCAAAGCCTTTCTTCTCTTTGAACTTTTTCGCCAATTGTTCCGCTTTATCGGTATCGACATTGCGCTGGAGATCTTCAATAAGCGACAGTACGTCTCCCATCCCCAAAATACGACTTGCAATACGATCAGGGTGGAAGGGTTCAAGTGCGTCAGTTTTCTCGCCCACACCCAAGAATTTAATCGGCTTACCCGTAAGATGACGCACAGACAGCGCCGCACCACCACGAGCATCACCATCGACTTTCGTCAGGATCACACCGGTCAATGGCAGTGCATCGTTAAATGCTTTTGCCGTATTTGCGGCATCTTGCCCCGTCATGGCATCAACCACAAACAGGGTTTCTATTGGATTTAGAGCAGCATGGATGTCTTTAATTTCATCCATCATGGCTTCATCGACATGCAGACGACCTGCAGTATCGACAATCACCACATCGTAAAATTTCAGCTTGCCGTGCGCCAGTGCTGCTGATGCAATATCAACAGGCTTTTGATCTGCCGTTGAAGGGAAAAAATCGATCCCAACATCCGTCGCCAACGTTTCCAACTGTTTAATCGCCGCAGGGCGATAAACGTCAGCCGAGACCACCAGCACTTTCTTCTTGTGGCGCTCTTTGAGCATTTTACCCAGTTTACCGACGCTGGTCGTTTTACCCGCACCTTGCAAACCTGCCATCAACACAACCGCAGGAGGCTGGGATGCCAAATCCAATTCAGCGTTGGACTCACCCATCACAGCTTCTAGTTCAGATTGAACTATCTTGATGAATTCTTGACCTGGCGTCAGGCTTTTGGATACTTCAAGGCCAACCGCACTTTCTTTTACTTTTTTGACGAAATCACGCACCACAGGAAGCGCAACATCGGCTTCAAGTAACGCCATACGCACTTCGCGCAGGGTCTCTTTAATATTGTCTTCAGTGAGTCGACCACGACCGCTGATATTTTTCAGCGATCGAGATAAACGATCCGTTAAGTTCTCAAACATGTCCTACTCGCTCTCTACGCGACGGCACCACAAAGCTGATAATACTCAGGTGGCGATCAACACAAAATTGCTGGGATTATAACTCATTATAAGCTTGTCTTACATGATGGCAGTGACGATAGTTTTAAAGGTAGTTGCTGTCACTTTCTGCTGAGTTTGCAAGCTGCAAGACGGTTATGCCTAAAAGATCGGCTGCCTTGCATAGCGACTCTTAGCTGTGCAGGGTATACTAAAACCTTTATTTTTTACGCGATGTTGTTGAAAGACGCATGGATATTTTTATAGCACTCCTAGCCGCACTGCTCTATATAGCGGCACTTATGCAGATCATACCCGGGCTATCCGGCCCCAATCAGATCCCTGCAAAACGCGTTTTTCTCAGCGCTTGCGGTGCACTCGCTCTCCATGCTTATCTGATATCTGATCTTATTTTTGCCGATGGCGGCCAAAATCTCAGTATCCTTAATGTCGCGTCTTTGATCAGTTTTATTATTGCCGCTATCACTACCGGTCTTCTTTTCAAAATGCGCGTTTGGGTATTACTGCCCGTCGTCTACAGCTTTTCTGCAATTAATCTTACTGCTGCGACCTTGCTTCCTGGGGCTGTCATTTCGCACCTTGAAGCGAACCCACAGGTCCTTTTGCATATATCACTGGCTCTATTCTCTTATTCAACACTGATGATAGCGACATTGTATGCCATACAATTAGCGTGGCTTGATCATCAATTGAAGAGTAAGAAAAAGCTCATGATGAATCCGAATTTACCGCCACTAATGGCCGTAGAACGTCAGTTGTTCAATATCATTTTGATTGGTGAGATTTTACTGACGCTAACGCTGATAACTGGCTTTGCATTCGTGCATGACATGATTGCCCAAGGTAAAGCGCATAAAGCTATTTTATCCGCCATGGCATGGTGTGTTTATGGCACCTTACTATGGGGACACTATCGTTCTGGATGGCGTGGTCGACGTGTTATTTGGATAAGTATTGTAGGCGCATTTTTGCTGACTCTGGCCTATTTCGGCAGCCGATTTGTACGCGAAGTCATTATTGCTTCGTGATGACAGGGCTAAATTTTAACCATCGGGTTTGACAGCAGCTCACATTCTTGTCCTTAATTAGGGCTGAATTGAATAAAAAGGATCTTGTAATTTGGACGACATATCGACGGGAACGTTAATTTCCCTATTGGTATTGCTCATCGTCGTTTCAGCGTATTTCTCCGGTTCCGAAACCGGAATGATGTCGTTAAACCGTTACCGAGTTCGGCACCTTTCCAACCAAGGACACAAAGGCGCAAAGCGCGTAGAAAAGCTGCTTTCGCGCCCAGATAGGCTCATAGGCCTTATCCTGATTGGCAACAATCTCGTCAATATATTGGCCTCTGCCATCGCCACCATATTGGGTATGCGCTTGTACGGCGACCTTGGCGTTGCTATTGCTACCGGTGGTCTCACCTTAGTCATCCTTGTTTTTGCAGAAGTCACGCCAAAAACACTTGCCGCGCTCTACCCTGAACGCGTGTCCTACACCAGTAGTATCTTACTTAACATCCTAATGAAAGTGATGTACCCACTGGTGTGGTTGATTAATGGTATTACCAATGGCTTTTTACGTTTAATTGGTTTAACCACCAGCCATGATGGAAGAAACCACCTTAGCTCAGAAGAGCTGCGTACAGTGGTCAATGAAGCTGGCGGGCTGATCCCCCGTCGCCACCAAGACATGCTGATCTCGATTCTGGAACTAGAAGAAATTACGGTCAATGACATCATGGTGCCACGCAACGAGATTACTGGCATTAATGTTAATGATGATTGGAAAGCCATCATGCGTCAGTTAACGCATGCACCCCATGGTCGCATGGTGCTCTATCGCGATAACATTGATGAAGTTGTCGGGATGCTGCGTGTTCGTGAAGCCTATCGTATGATGGTGGAAAATGAGTTCAATAAAGAAAATCTGCTGAGAGCAGCCGATGAAGTTTACTACATTCCCGAAGGCACGCCTCTCAACGTGCAAATGCTCAAATTCCAGCGCAATAAGCAACGCATAGGTCTTGTTGTAGATGAATACGGCGACATTATCGGACTCGTCACTTTGGAAGACATTTTGGAAGAGATTATTGGTGAATTCACCACATCACTTTCACCGAGTCTTGCTGAAGAAATCACGGCGCTGCCAGACGGCAGTTACATGATTGACGGAACAGCCAACATTCGTGATTTGAACAAAAGCCTAAACTGGGCATTACCCACCGATGGACCTCGTACCTTAAATGGGTTAATACTCGAGCATTTGGAAGACATTCCTGATAGCCAAGTCAGCATTGAGGTCGAAGGTCATCAAATGGAAATTGTCGAGGTGGCAGAGAACATGATAAAGCAAGTCAAAATACTTCCCGTCCCCAAAAGCGCAAACGTCTAGTTTCTGCTCTCTACATGACTAAGCCAGCTAATCGCTGGCTTTTTTACACATTCACATCCCATTAGATCTCACTCCCTCAATCTTTTACTTGATGCGCATATTACATGGCTTCTTAAATATCAGACGTTAGTGTGATATTTGAACTATTTTTTAAAGAGCACTTTGCTGATACGTCAGATTAAACGCCTCATCAGCAAATGAGAATAACTTGTGGAAGGTAGATTCGATGTTCAATGGGAAATTAAAAAACAAACTTCAAGCCGTTGAAGAAGCTGCGGCTCATAACACGGCTTTGCTCGACGCAATCAATAACAGTGTCGCCACCATTTACTTCACGCCTGATGGTGTCGTCAAACGCGCTAATCACCTTTTCCTAGGCGCAGCGGGTTTTACCCTGGAACAACTAACGGGTAAACATCACCGCGAACTGTGTGATGCCGAATATGCCCAAAGCGCAGAATATCAAAAATTTTGGGCGCGTTTACGTGCTGGAGAAGTGATTAGCGGCACGGTTGCTCGGAGAAACAGTAAAGGCGAACGCCTGTGGCTAGAAGCTACTTACTTCCCGATAAAAGAAAATGGGACTGTCACTGAAGTCATGAAGATTGCAGCAGACGTCACCAAAGACAAAATATTGCGTGATGATAACCAAGCTGTGGCAACCGCATTGGATAAATCAATGGCGACGATCGAATTCCTTCCTGATGGCACCATTGTTAAAGCCAATGCCAACTTTCTTGGTGCCGTCGGCTATTCACTTGACCAAATCCAGGGTAAACACCACCGCATGTTCTGCCCAGACCATTTTTTGCAGGCCAACCCCAATTTCTGGGCTGAACTGGCCTCTGGTGATTTCAAAGGCGGGCAGTTTGAACGCAAAGACGCCAAAGGCAATGTGCTTTGGCTACGAGCCACCTATAACCCGGTATTTGACGACAAAGGCAAGGTTGTTCGTGTTGTAAAATTCGCCAGCAATATTACCGAAAAGATTGAACAAGAACTGGCCATTCGAGCAGCTGCTGAAATCGCCTACTCCACATCGGTCGAAACATCGCAAATTGCTAAACAAGGGGCAAGTGTGTTGGAGTCAACGGTGTCAACGTCTCAATCTATTTCTGAACAGGTGTTGGAAACATCCGCCTCGATTTCCCAGCTAAACGAACAATCTAAAAGTATTGAAGCGATTGTCTCGACGATCAGCGACATTGCAGACCAGACAAACCTACTCGCTCTCAATGCGGCCATTGAAGCCGCACGAGCAGGCGATCAAGGCCGCGGTTTTGCGGTGGTTGCAGATGAAGTTCGACAATTGGCAGCAAGAACCAGCCAATCAACCGCAGAGATTGCAGACGTTGTGAAAAAGAATCGAGATCTAACATCAGAAGCAACACGTAAGATGTCGAGCGTGTCCGATTCTGCGGAACTGGGTAAGCAACAAATATCTGAAGCCTCGTCAGTGATGGAAGAAATTCGCGTTGGCGCTGAAAACGTGGCACAAACTGTTTCGGGCTTGAATACGGGCAACTAGCCTCATTCACCAGTAAGAAGCGCCACATAAAAACCTCGGTGCAAAAAAAACCCATGTTGATTTACCAACGTGGGGCTTTCTACATGTTTAACCACTCACCGGATACGCATTCCTGTTTCTCGATCAAACAACACCAGCTTTTCTGGGTTGAAAGCAAAGTGAGTGATATCACCCGGTTTTAAATTAGCATTAGCGGGCATTCGCGCCACGACTTCTTTTCCAGACAACAACGTAATCACATACGTATCTGCCCCTGTTGGCTCGGTGACATCCACTTTGCAAAGCAGTGTTCCTTCACCGCCCTGCTTTTGGTCAGAGATGTCTTCCGGACGCACACCAAGGCTCACCGTTTTACCAACATAAGAGGCCAACTCAGAAAAACCACGGTTATAGCTGACGACTTGTGCTTCCCCTTCATGCCCATGGATCTCAAGTTGAGTCTTCGAGCTATCTGATGCTTCTACCTTTGCATCAAACAAGTTCATAGAAGGGCTACCCATGAAGGTTGCCACAAACGTATTTGCTGGGTTGTCATACACCTCAGCGGGTGAGCCAAGCTGCTGCACTTCACCATCTTTCATGACCGCGATTTTGGTGGCTAGCGTCATAGCTTCAATCTGATCATGAGTAACATAAACAATCGTGGCGTTTAGGCGCTGGTGGAGACGTTTGATTTCCGTTCGCATGTCTACCCGTAACTTCGCATCAAGGTTAGACAATGGCTCATCAAACAAGAAAATTTTCGGGTCGCGCACCAGTGCACGCCCCATCGCGACACGCTGTCGTTGGCCACCCGACAATTGACCCGGTTTGCGCTTCAGTAAGTGCTCAATTTGCAGCATGGCTGACACGTCACCAATCAAGCGCTCACGCTCTGGTTTTGGAACGTGACGCATTTCCAGACCAAACGAGATATTCTGTGCCACCGTCATGTTCGGATACAAAGCGTAAGACTGAAACACCATCGCAATATCACGATCAGCGGGATGCAGCGTATTGATCATGTTGTCACCGATCATCACGTCGCCATCACTGATGCTATCAAGCCCTGCAATCATGTTCAGCAAGGTTGATTTACCGCAACCTGAAGGTCCTACCAGCACCAAAAAATCACCATCATCAATGGCAATATCAATACCCTTTAAAACCTCTATTTGTCCAAACCGTTTTTTTACGTTATTGAGCGTCAAAGATGCCATTGCATTATCCTTTTACTGAGCCCGCCATGAGACCGCGAACGAAGTAGCGCCCGGCCAGGATATAAACCAAAAGCGTGGGAAGTGCAGCAATCATGGCACCAGCCATGTGCACGTTGTATTCCTTCACACCCGTCGAAGAGTTAACCAGATTATTCAATGCGACTGTGATAGGCGCAGTACCCCCCGACGCAAACGAAGCGCCAAACAGGAAATCGTTCCAGATATTTGTGAACTGCCAAATGATCGTCACCACAATGATCGGGCCTGAGCTTGGCAATAAAATGCGGAAGAACATTCTAAAGAACCCTGCGCCATCAATCATGGCGGCACGGATCAATTCACTCGGAAAGGCTTCGTAATAATTACGGAAGAAAAGTGTGGTAAAGCCAACGCCATAAATCACATGCACCAGCACCAAGCCTGCCGTGGTGTTCGCCAAACCAAGCGTCCCTAGAACTTGACTCATGGGGACGAGCACGACCTGAAATGGGATGAAGCAGCCAAACAGCATGATACCAAATACCCAACGATGTCCTCTAAAACGCCACTTAGTCAGCACATACCCATTCAAGGCTCCTAAGATTGTCGATATCAAGACACCCGGCACTGTGATCATAATGGAGTTCATGAAATACCCATTAATCCCCTCACACGTCAGTCCGATACAAGCCGAGCCCCAAGCTGAAACCCAAGGCTCTATCGTCCAAACCTGAGGTAGCGCCAACATGTTGCCTTGACGAATCTCATCCAACTCTTTAAACGAAGTCACCAGCATGACAAACAAAGGAAGTAAGTACATACAACCGAACACGATCAGCGTGATGTAAATCAGAGCGCGCCAAAAACGAGCCCCTTGGAAAGGTGTGTTATTTTCCCTACTGCTCATGCTTTTTCTCCTTCAACTCGCTATAGAGATACGGCACGATAATCGCGGCGATGGTCATTAACATGATGATGGCACTCGCTGAACCCACCGCCATTTGGTTACGGGAGAAGGTATAGGAGTACATAAAGGTGGCGGGCATTTCGGTGGCATTTCCGGGGCCTCCGCCTGTCAATGCAATGACCAAGTCGTAGCTCTTTATCGCCATGTGGGCGAGCACGATGAAGGCACTGAGAAACACCGGACGCAATTGCGGAATAATGATACGTCGATACATTTGAAAGGCTGATGCGCCATCAAGTTGCGCTGCTTTCAGCATTTCACTGTCAATACCACGAAGGCCCGCAAGGAACATTGCCATGACAAAACCAGAGGTCTGCCAGACCCCGGCAATCACCACGGTGTAGATCGCCATGTCGGGATTGATCAGCCAATCGAAGCTAAAACTTTCCCAGCCCATCTCTCGCATGGTTTTCTCAAGGCCAAGTCCTGGATTAAGGAACCATTTCCACGCCGTCCCTGTCACAATAAAACTCAGCGCCATGGGGTAGAGAAAAATGGGTCGTAATGCGCCTTCTATACGGATTTTCTGGTCGAGCAAGATAGCGAGAAATAACCCCAGCGCACAGCAAATCACGATGTACAAAATACCGAAGATGGCGAGGTTTTCCAGCGCCACATTCCAGTTCAGACTATTCCACAGTTTTTCGTAGGGACGCACACCATCTAAGTTGTAATTTGGCAGCATGCGTGAGGTGCTAAAGGAGATATACGTTGTCCATGCAATAAACCCATAGACAAAGAAAAGTATCAGCGCAAAGGAGGGCGCGATGACAATTTTAGGGAGCAACTGCTGCCAAAATTGGCGAGAGCTGTATTTTCCAGGAGAAGACATAAATCAGTCCTTGAAGCGAAAGGCTAACAAAATGCGAGGTTCAATAGACAGAAAAGCCTTCTATCTAAGGGCGATAGAAGGCGCATTCGACACACGAATGTCGCCTTCTCTTTCCTCGCTACTGCTATCGATTCCCTACTGCGCGTCTTGCACCGCAGAGACCAAGGCTTTTGTCGCTTGCTTCGAATCCATGCCACCATTGAAGTGATTAGTCACCACATCATAAACGGCATTTTTCACTGCGGCAGGTGCAGCGTGTCCATGGGCCATACTACCAACCAAGGTGTTGTTTTTGTTAGCTTCAGCAAGATCGGCCATGCCTTTCTGACCGCAAGCGTCAAACGCTTCATTTGATACGTCAGTACGGGCTGGCACTGAGCCTTTCACCACGTTAAATGCAGACTGAAAGGTCGGCGACATAATCGCTTTTGCCATTGCTTGTTGGGCTTTTGATTCGCCCACATCAAACATCACAAATTGGTCAGCATTGAAGGTCACCATGCCTTGCGTGCCCGGCATACGGAAACATAAGAAATCTTCATTGGGCTTCATGCCCGCTTTGAGAAACTCGCCTTTCGCCCAGTCACCCATGATTTGCATGCCTGCTTTGTTTTCAATCACCATCGCAGATGCCAAGTTCCAATCACGACCCGGGAAGTTCTTATCTACGTAACCGCGAAGCTGAGACATACGATCAAACACCTTCACCATGGTGTCTGAACCTAGCGCCTCCGGATCAAGATCAATCATCGCCTTGCGATAGAAATCAATGCCGCCCGTTGTTAGCACCACGCCATCAAACAGGGTAGCGTCTTGCCAAGCTTGACCACCGTGAGCCAGCGGGATATACCCTGCAGCTTTTAGTTTATCCAGCGCACCAATCAACTCCTCCCACGTTTGCGGCTGTTTAACACCCACTTCATCAAGCAATTTTTTGTTGGCCCAAATCCAGTTGGTCGAGTGGACATTAACCGGTGCTGAGACCCACTTGCCGTCGTACTTAGAAAAACGCTGCAATGCACTAGGTACTTTGTCATTCCAGCCTTCCGCTTCTGCAACACTGTTAAGGTTGGCAACGACATCTTCTGCCGCCCAATCTTGAATATCAAAACCCAGCATTTGCACAGCTGTTGGTGGATTACCAGACGTTACTCGAGCACGCAACACTGTCATGGCATTACCACCACCACCGCCCGCAACTGGCATGTCTTGCCAGCCAATGCCTTGGGTACCCAGATCGTCTTTTAGTACGGTCAGTGCTGCGGCCTCACCGCCCGACGTCCACCAGTGCAATACTTCCACATCTTCTGCCTGCGCGACCGCTGCGCTTAACAGCAAAGTACCTGCGAGGGGCAGGGTTTGAATCATGTTGCGTTTTCTCATGATAGTAGTCCCATCTGTGTCATTGACCTGCGTTTACTGCAGCCATCCTTTTGTTGTTGAGGAAAATTAGGCCCATTCACTCGCCTATTTCCCCACCGAACAACATGACGAACGAATCACTAGTTCCACACCAACGAGGGCGCTTTCTGGCACTTTTTGGTTCTCTCGCCATTGCTGTAATCTTTCACATGCCATCAGGGCAATGTCTTCTGCACTGACTCTCACTGTGGTCAGCGCCGGTGACATCAGCCGACTGTCTTCTAAATCATCGAATCCCACCACAGCAATATCTTTGCCAGGGGTTAATCCTCGCTCGCGCAACGCGGTATACGCGCCGTAAGCCACCACATCCGTAAAACAGACAATCGCAGTGATATCTGGTGCGCGGTCTAACACTCGGTTCAGCGCAATTTTCCCGCCTTGGCGCTTGGTCGAGCTTGGCTCAATATCACCAGTTTCAACAGACAACTCGGCCTCTTCCATCGCTCTCATAAAGCCTTGTTTGCGCTCTTGATAATCAGATATCGACTCAACCCCACCGATGAATGCGATCCGCCGATGCCCAAGGCCAATCAAGTATCGGGTTGATAAATACATACCTAGGCGGTTATCTGGCATCACAGTTGGTACATTTGCCCCTTCAACATCACGCATCAAACACACAACGGGAGATGACGCATCGGCCAATGCTTGCAGCCAAGCCGCTTCAGTCTTGGGCGCTGGCGTAATAAAAAAACCAGCGACATTGTGTTCCTTAAGTGAAGCGACCATCGCGGTTTGCCGCGCCACACTTTCATTGATATTGACGACAATAGGCATAAAGCCTTGCTGCTCCAACTGACCTTCAAGCGCAATAATGACCTGTGCCAGATAAGGATTGGCCAAGTCGTTTGCCACGATGGCGACAAGATTCGATTCTTTGTTTCTCAGCCCTGCCGCATCGCGGTTGTAGACATAACCTAGCTCACCTATCGCCAGATTCACTTTTTCAACGGTTTCAGCCTTCACTCCTGTATTGCCGCGAAGCACTAAAGAAACTGTGGATTTAGAGACGCCCGCTGCTTTTGCAACGTCAATCACAGTGGCCTTTCGTCCACTGGAATGTCGTGATGATTTGCTCTCAGGCACGGATGAACAGTCCTCGGGTTATCGCTTTCCAGCCAATGAAAAAAGTTATCTTTCAATTACAAATATATGCGAGACACCAAAGCCATTGATTAAAAAATAAACTGGAACGTTCCAATAAAGGTAGTATATTTGTGTAAATTAAGTTGCAAAAACGTTAAATGCGAAGCCAAAAACAAGCGATAGATCACGCGGTGAAATGAGAGTTTGTTAGGCGTTCATGGATGTAAGACAGGAAAGGAGGGCGCATGGCACTTTCCACGCAAAATCTACCTCAACAAATTCGCGAATTTAAGCGAGAACTGAAAGCACAGTGTCCCGATTACAAACGCCGATTTGATGACATATCTAAAGCAATGGAAACGGAAGTCGAACGGATTAAACGTGAAGAAAGTGAGGGCTCAGCTATCCCACAGTTTGCATTTTCTGATATTGCCGAGAATGGCTTTAATGACGAACAACGCAAGCGCGTTCACCAAGCGGGTTGCTGCATTATTCGCAACACCTTGCCTGCGGATGAAGTCACAGCACACAATGACGCCCTCTCCCGCTACATTATTGAAAACGGCTACTATGAACATGTTCCGACGGTTGAAGACAATTATTTCAGTCAGTTGAAATCCGACAAGCCGCAGATCTTTGGGATCTACTGGTCTGCTGCACAAATATGGGCCCGACAACACCCCAACATGGCCGTCGCTCGTCGTCATCTCAATCATTTATGGACATGGCAGGACAAGGGCAAAACCTTTTTCAATCCAGACTTGGAAGCCAGCTACGCGGATCGTGTCCGTCGGCGCGAACCGGGCGATGCCACGTTAGGTTTATCGCCGCATGTGGACTCCGGCTCCGTCGAACGTTGGATAGAACCCCACTATCGCGAGGTTTACCATGATATTTTTCTCGGTGACTGGCATCAATACAATGCGTTTTATGGTGCTAATCGCATTGAAGTGGAAGAGTTCCCGTCGCCCGCTGTATGCAGTGTGTTTCGCACCTTTCAAGGCTGGGTGGCGTTAACGCAGCAAGGTAAAGGTGATGGAACATTACGAATGGTGCCATCAACACTCGCCATTCCTTATATGCTCCTAAGAGCCATTCAAGATGATGTTCCCGAGGATGATCTATGCGGCGCTGCGCCTGGCCGCGCACTCACTGTTTTTCAACAGTGGCATCCGCTGTTATTTGAGGGCTTAGTGTCTATTCCAGTCGTGCGCCCCGGTGATACCGTGTGGTGGCACCCAGATACTATTCATGCCGTCGAAGATAAACACAATGGTGATGGCTATAGCAACGTCCTATTCATTGGTGCTGCGCCTGATTGCGAGAAAAATCGTCACTTTTTGGACAAACAGCGCCCAGCGTTTCTCCGTGGCGAAAGCTGCCCAGACTTTGCCCCTGAGCATCATGAACGCACTTATCAAGGAAGAGCATCGGAAGATGATTTAACTGAGTTAGGCAGGCGTCAGATGGGCTTTGACTAGCCAAAAAACCAAGCCATAAAAACAAAGAAAGCGCCAAGATTGGCGCTTTCTCAATGACATTATCAATGGATGTCCGCTTTGACTAGAACGGCCACCAGCTTCGGTTAGATTCAAGCTCTGAGCGACAACTCTGCAGCTGTCCACCATAGGTCTTCGCCTGACGCTCTACTTTACGAGCTACCTGCATCACCTTAGGTTTTGATTTATAAGTACCACGCTTAAAACCGCCACGGCCGTCGTGATACGCCAAGTACTGATTGTACGCATCCCATTTGGATATCCCCAACTGACGTTGCGTTTCGCTGGTGTACCATCCAATAAACTGCATGGCGTCGCCGTAGTCGGTTCGAGAGCCGCCATTGCTGGTGGCTTTTTGATAATCAGACCAAGCAGGATCTTGTGCTTGAGCATAACCATAAGCACTGCTGACGCGGCCCCATGGGATCACCCAGAGCACATAGTCTCTCGGTGGCAGCGCATCATGAATGTAGGAGCTTTCTTGTTTCATGAAAGCCATAGCGACGTGTATCGGCGTTCCCCATTCGTCTTCCATGTCCACCGCATCTTCATACCAACCATCATATTGACGGAAAATACTGCAAATGTTCTCGGGGCTTTTTGGCGGAGGATTAGCGCACCCTACCAAAACTAATGAGGTGAGAAGTAAAAGCCACTTGGGTGAAAAGCGCATAGTTGTCCTTGTCTCTCGAACCATCGACACGAAAAGTTATCCAGATGCCCAAGTAACCTCAAGATACTTGTTCAGCGAGAATGTGTTTAGGCATCCCAGATACAAAAACAGGCAGGAAGACCTGCCTGTTTTCTAGTGAAAACTGAGTCCATTAAAGCGACACACTATCACCAAAATATTCAGCCAGATACTGATCGAAGCTAATAGCGTCGCCTTGCTCCACATCTTGCTGTTTTTTCAGACTCGCCTGCGCTTCTTCACGAAATTGTGCTTCAGAGACAAGGTGATACTCGCCTTGCGCATACAACTCAGCGTTTTGTTTAGCAATCGCAAGCCCGACTGTACCGATGCTTTCTTGCTCGACAACATCACGAAGCAATCGCGCTGACAGCGTTTTATCTGGGTTGTCAAACCAGGTCACAAGCTCACGACATACCGCTTGGTATTTGTCCCCGCCATATGCCTTGTCCATGACTACCGCCAGTTTAGCCAGATCAGCAAAGACACGATGTCCCCACTCAACCTGAGTTAACTGTTCGCCATCACAACCAATTTGCAAAGTCAGGCCCGGCTTACGTCCTTCCATCACCACTTTGTTCCAGTTCTGGTGCCAGCATTGCAGCTCACAATCCGTCATCGGTTCAGAGTCAGTCATCACGCTCCAAGTAAGGAAAAGATCCAAGAAGTAAGCCTGATTCTCATCAATACCCGTTGGACTGAATGGGTTCACATCCAACGATCGCACTTCGATGTATTCCACACCGCCACGATCTAAAGCCTCTGATGGTTTTTCACCACTTTTGGCAACACGCTTAGGTCGAATTGGAGCATAAAGCTCGTTTTCAATTTGCAGCACATTGGCATTCAGTTGGCGATAGCCAGTGGCATCTTTCACACCAATTTTGGCAAAATCAGCAGATGGCGTTTGAATGGCGGTGCGTACCCCTTCAAGGTACTGCTCAAGGCTGTTAAAACCAATCTTCAATCCACTTTGCGCACTGTTGGTATAGCCTAAATCACTCAAACGCAATGATGTCGCATAAGGCAAATAATATGTGCCTTTACCCAACACTTTGAAATCTAGATTGGTGTTGGTTTGCTTGATAAACGACCCACACAACGCTGGGGACGCGCCAAACAAATACGGGATCATCCAGCCAAAGCGGTAGTAGTTTCGGATCAAACCGAAGTACGCATCTGACACCGACTCTTGACGCGCATAAGGCGTTTGTTCACCAAACTTCTGCTGCCAGAAACTGTCCGGGAATGAAAAATTGAAGTGCACGCCAGAGATAACCTGCATCACACTGCCGTAACGGTGCTTAAGGCCCTGACGGTACAACGTTTTCATTGTGCCAACATTCGATGTGCCGTACTGCGCCAGTGTGATGTCATCTTCATTGGCAACATAGCATGGCATTGAAAGCGGCCACAGAGATTCACCGCCTAACTCACGGTAGGTAAACCTATGAATGTCCTGCAACTGCGTCAGCATGTCAGAGACCGAGTACGTCACTGGGGTAATGAACTCCAGCAATTGTTCTGCAAAGTCGGTCGTGATCCACTGATGCGTTAACGCTGAGCCTAACGCTGTTGGGTGGGCGGCAGATGACAAAGTCCCTTCTGGTGTGATACGCAACGCTTCGCGTTCCACGCCTCGGCCAATGCCTTTAAGCGCTTCTGGATGTTCAGAAAACGCTGCCAACCTTTGAGAAAAACTATTCAAGGCTGTACTCGTTTATATTTTGTAAGCAGTAAGATGGCTAAGGATAATCACTCTCAACGCCAAAAGCCATCTCACTGTTTTTACGGTTAGTCTAACTACCTATAAATATCGCTCAATTCTCAATCACTAAACGTTTTACAGGTAATCCCAATGTGGCAAGTGAAGGCTCAAGCTTGCTGGCATCGCCAACAACAATGACCTGATAATCATCTGGGTTGAACCACTCACTGGCCAGTGTGTTTAATGTCTGTTTGTCTACATCATCGATGATTGCTTTCTGCGTTGCTTTGTAATCTGAAGGCAATTCATGGCGCATGATGTTGGCAATAAGACCGGCTTTATCGCCCGGCGTTTCATAACTCAGCGCATCTTTCTGCCCGACAGCAAGACGCAAAAACGCTAACTCTTCATCGGTTATGCCTTGTTCTGCCATGACTGACAGTTCGTTTTGCATTTCCTTAACGGTATCCAAGGTGGTGTCTGCACGCACTTGCGCTTGAAAAACAATACGCCCTTTGTCCTGATCGCCCAGCACATAACCGCTAGCACCGTAAGTGTAGCCTTTGTCTTCACGAAGATTGAGGTTCAAACGTGAGTTAAAATTACCGGCAAGATTAAAGTTCGCCAATTGCGTTTTAAACATTTCTCCCGTTGCATCGTAAGACATAGCGTGACGTACCATCTGCACCACACTTTGCGGCGCTCCGGGCTTATCTACTAGCCAAATTTGCGGCTTAGCATACTGTTTCAGTTCTGCTTTTGCAGGGCTGTTTGCCTCTCCCCCTTTCCAACGGCTCAATCCATTAATTTTCGAAAGAAGCGTCTGTTTGTCGATGTCACCAACGGCAATCAGTCGAGTGGTATCCGGCGTATAATTGTCAGCATAAAAGGCTTTCACATCATCCAGTGTCAGGCTGTTCAATGTGCCCAACGTACCTTCTGATGGCAACGCATGCCAAGGGTCTTGATACAAGACTTCACGGCGAGCCTGACTCGCCTGCCATTGTGGCGTTTGGTGGCTAAACTGAATACTTTCAAGTGCCTGCTTTTTAAGTCGATCAAAATCCGCCTGATCAAAACGAGGATTAAACAGCATGTCGCCTGCAATCATCAGGGTTTCTTTTAGATTTTTAGTCAAAGAGGACACACTTACCGTGGTGCCACGCCCCGATGCACTGATACTCACACTCGACCCTAGGCGATCCAACTGCGCGGCAATGGCTTCGCTCGTTTGATTCTGAGTGCCTTCGGCAATTAAATCCGCGGTTAGTGATGCGAGACCATTTTTCCCTTTAGGCTCCATTAAGGTGCCTGCTGGAAGAATGAGATGCATCGCCACCGTTGGCGTTTCATTCGATTCAGCGCCCGTAATTTGAATGCCATTGCCCAGCATCGAATGATAAAGCGTAGGCACATTCAAGGTGACCGATCCGGAAGGTCCAGGTATCACGCTGCGATCGAAAGTCTCTGGGGTTTGGCGGGCTTCAATCAACGCCGGATTGGTATCCTGGTCTTTTGCTTTCGCTCGTACGGCGTTGAAATTTTGAGGCACCGCTTCCAATGATGGTTTGCCTGTTGGAACCACAGAAACCGTGACTGACGGTTGCTGCCAAACAAACTGACTAAACGCACGTTCAACGTCTTTGGTGGTTACGTCACCCAGATCCGTGAGCCATTGCGATAATCTGTCCGGCTTTCCATAGAAGGTTTCGTTGGACGCCAACTGCGAGACTTTACCGTGAACACTTTGCAGACCAAACAAGGCACCCGCTTCAGCACTGCCTTTCACTTGAGCAAGATCATCTTGCTTGATGCCGCGCACTTTTAGTGAATCCAGCACCTTGAAAACGTCATCACGTACCTCGGTCAAATCTTGGCCTTGGTTGCCAAGCACATAAAGCTGAAATGTACAGGCAAGCTCTGCGCAATCTTGATAGGCGCTAGCACTGAGGACTTTGCCAGGTTTAACCAGCTCTTGATAAAGTAAACTGTTGCGCCCTTGTCCAAGCACGGATGCCAGCATATCCAGTGCAACCGTTGATTCTGCGTCGGGGTATTCCGTTGGCCAACTCATCACCAACATAGGTTGCTGGATCTTATCTTCAATCGTCACAAAACGATCGCTGTCGAGCGTGACAGGCCATGTGTCTGCTTTAACCGCATCAGGCCCACGCGGAATGTCACCAAAGTATTTGTCGACCCAAGCGAGGGTTTGTTCGACATCGATATCACCACCAATGGTAAGCGTTGCATTGTTAGGTCCATACCAACGTAGGAAGAAGGCTTTAAGATCGTTAACATCAACGCGATTAAGATCCTCTACGTAGCCAATCGTTGGCCAACTATAAGGATGAGTCGGTGGGTACAATGCAGCAGACAAGGTTTCCTGCACCAGTCCATAAGGGCGATTATCATAGTTTTGCGCCCGTTCATTTTTCACCGTATCGCGTTGAATCTCGAATTTACGTTGCGACACGGCTTCAAGCAAAAAGCCCATTCGATCGGACTCTAGCCACAGCATTTTTTCTAGCTCATTCGCCGGAACCGTTTCGTAGTAATTGGTGCGATCTCGGTTGGTCGTGCCATTCACACTGCCACCCGACTCAGTGACTAGTTTAAAATGCTGCTGATCGCCAACATTCTTGGAGCCTTGAAACATCATGTGCTCAAAGAAATGCGCAAAACCTGATTTACCCGGTTCTTCTCGTGCAGAACCGACATGATAAGTCACATCAACATGCACTAAAGGATCGGAGTTATCTGGATGGAGCAATACAGTCAATCCGTTATCGAGTTGATATTTCTGATAAGGGATTGCAGGAGTGCCCGGTTTGGCTTCGTGTTGTTCAATGAATGTAATCCCCGAAGGAAGCATCGTTTCTGGTGAAGCTGAATAAACACCACAACCTGACAGCGCAAGCGCCGCTGCCGTAAGGATAAAATAACGCACACACTATCCTTTCAAAAAAAAATTAGACAAACAGCAACCCTCGAGTCACAAGCGCGAGTATCAGATATCTGAGGGCTTTTCCTGCCGCAATCAATATCCAGCACCACCGTTGTTTCAGTCTCAACCAACCCGCAGCGAGACAAAGAGGGTCACCGATAATAGGAAGCCAGCTTAACAACAAGGTCCAATAACCATAGCGTTGCAGCCAAGCAATGGCTCTTTGACCTTGTTTTTGCTCAAGGGTTCGCGCTGGAAGGAAGCGCCCTATCCAATAATTGGTCATGCCGCCCAAAGTGTTGCCCAGCGTGGCGACGACAACCAAGACACTAAGGCTATAAGTGTTTTCTTTCAGAAGAAGGATCAGGTTCGCTTCTGAACCGCCGGGAAGTAAGGTCGCGCTGAGAAAACCGGTCGAAAATAATACCCACAGCGCGGAGTCTCCGCTAATCCAATCCAACATCGGTCACTCGTACATCGATTACATCCATGCCTGCTGCAGCCGCCGCATCAAAGCCAAACACGGCATCTTCAAACACGAGACATTTGCTTGGGGTCACGCTGAGAAGTTCTGCACAGCGCAGAAAGGTATCCGGTGACGGTTTATGCGCAGACACCTGATCAGCACCAACCACCACATCAAACAAGTGAAGTAGTTCGGCCTTTTTTAGCATACGCGTGGCAATGTCGGTCAACGTTCCGGTCCCTACCGCCATCGGTTTCTTTCCCGCATAACGACGAGCAACTTCCGTAAAAGGCAACATTTCCAGATGCGCTTCCATGACCTCTGCGAAACACTGCATTTTATGTGCAGCCAGCACACTCGGTTCTATATCCAGATGAAGCTGCTCCACCAAGGTGGTGGCAGTCAAAATAGTCGGACTTCCGCCGCGTGTGTGGTACCAGCTTTCCGATACCTCAAAGCCAAAGTCCGCCGCAGTTTTTTGCCATGCCGCATAATGACCCGGCATGGAGTCGAGCAAGGTGCCATCTAAATCAAAAATCAGGGCGTCATATTGGTCATAACGGCTCATTGCGGCATCTCCAATAAAATCTTGCCGCGCGTTCGACCTGATTGGATATCAATGTGCGCTTGCACGCCGTGCTCTAGCGGATAGGTTTTGGCGATTTCCACGTGTAACTCTCCTGCTGCGACTTTTGCCAAAAGGGCATCCATTTGCACAGGATTGGGCTTTACAAGCATACCTTGCGCTTCAATCCCTTTTGCCTTGGCAGCAGCAATAATGCGATCAGCGGTAATCGTGGGAACAGTAATCACTCGCCCACCTTGTTTCACACACGCTAACGCCGCTTCCCCTGCATCGCCGCCCATCAAATCAATCAACACATCAATGTCAGTGACCTGCGCATCAAGCGCGGATGCGCGATAATCCAATGCCTTAGCACCAAGCTGAGAAACAAACTCAAGGTTAGCGTCAGAACAAGAGGCATACACGGTTGCCCCCATCGTTTTAGCAAGCTGGATCGCAATATGTCCCACGCCGCCAGCACCTGCCAATATCAACACTGATTCACCTGCTTTTAAATCTGCAAGCTCCAAGGCTTGAAGTGCCGTTAGGCCGGCAACTGGCAGCGACGCGGCGTGTTGAAAGGATACGCTTTCAGGTATACGAGAAAGCGCATCGAGATTGGCGCAAAGATATTGGCCGTAACCACCACCTTCAACTATTCGCCCTGCAACACGATCACCAGCCTGATATTGACCCACGGCGTTAACCACCGTACCCGCCGCATCAAAACCAGGGACCCACGGGAGAGAGTCTTTGATTTTTTCAGCGCCCCAGCCAAGTCCTGCACGCGTTTTCGCATCAACCGGATTAACGCCCGCATAGGCGACGTTGACCAATACCTGATCCGTTGTCGGTTCAGGTATCTCCGTTTGTTGTAGTTTTAGAGTGTCGGGTTCACCAAACGCAGTGATTGCCAATTGAAGATTGTGAGACATGCCATCATCCTTTTTGCGCCATTAATACTTTTCAGTGTCATTAAAAAAGGCGGAAGACACAATGCCTTCCGCCTTTATTTCATCACGTTGACTTAGCCTATCACGCTAACTTAGCACATAAGCGTCGCTGAGCACTTACCCCACTAGGGCCAGTAACACGCCCGCAGCAACAGCGGAGCCTAATACGCCGGCAACGTTAGGTCCCATTGCATGCATCAGCAAGAAGTTATGCGGGTTAGCATCTAAGCCAACCTTATTCACCACTCGGGCCGCCATAGGCACTGCAGACACACCCGCAGCACCAATCAATGGATTGATGTTGTCTTTGCTGTATTTGTTCAGCAATTTCGCCATCAACACGCCAGCCGCAGTACCAATACTAAATGCGACCGCACCCAGTACCAGAATCCCTAAGGTTTCAACGTGAAGGAATTGCTCCGCTTGAAGCTTCGAACCAACGGAGAGACCCAAGAAGATGGTCACGATATTGATAAGCTCGTTTTGTGCAGTGTTTGACAGACGATCAACCACACCACACTCACGCATCAGATTACCTAAGCAGAACATACCGACCAACGGCGTTGCCGATGGCAAGAAGATAATCGCCATCACCAATACGGCGAGGGGGAATATGATCTTTTCGGTTTTAGAGACGTGGCGTAACTGCTTCATCTCGATTTTACGTTCATCTTCAGAGGTAAACAGCTTCATGATCGGTGGCTGAATAATCGGCACCAACGCCATGTAACTGTAGGCAGCAACCGCAATCGCTCCCAGCAGATCAGGAGAAAGCTTACTGGCGAGGAAGATAGCTGTCGGGCCATCAGCGCCACCGATAATCGCAATCGATGCAGCATCTGCCAACGAGAACTCCATACCCGGCACCAAGTTCAGCATAATGGCACCAAACAAGGTAGCGAAGATACCAAACTGCGCCGCCGCACCGAGCCACAGTGTGCGAGGGTTAGCAATCAACGCGCCAAAGTCTGTCATCGCACCGACACCCATAAAGATCAGGAGTGGCGCAATACCGGAGGCAATCGACACGTTATAAAACGTGTAAAGCGTCCCATCGGTAAACTTCGCTGCATGTGCCGCTTCATCAAGCTCAGTAATTTGATGCACGCTGGCACCATCAACCGCCACTCGAATCGCTTCAGGGTTCACATCTGAAATGCCTAGAATACGTGCAAACTCACCCAAAACATCAGGGTTGGCAGCGTAGATAGCGTTTTCCAATGCATTATTCGCCAAACCCACTTCGGGAATATTGGCAAGAATGGCACCAAAACCAATGGGTAATAGCAGTAAGGGTTCAAAACCTTTGCGGATAGCCAAAAATAATAGCAGGCACCCAACAAAAATCATCACCAACTGGCCAATCTGGAAATTGGCAAGACCCGTGCCTTGCCAGAGGATCAACAAACCTTCCATGTTTTCGTCTATCCTCTTACGCTAGGCTCATCAACGGTGAGCCGACAGTGACAGAATCACCCTCTTTCACCATGACGTCTTGGACAATCCCTGCACGTATTGCACGGATTTCAGTTTCCATTTTCATCGCTTCAAGAATGATCAATACATCCCCCTCTTGAACCTGATGCCCTTGCTTGGCGACAACTTTGAATATATTACCCGCCAATGGCGCAGCAACGGATTCTGCCGTGCCTGATGTTGGCGCTGGCGCAGATGCGACCTGTTGACCTGAAGCCGGCGCGACAGACGTTAGCTCGCCCTGAGGGCCAACAACCACATCATAGACCTGACCGTTTACTTGGACGCTGTAAGCTTCAGTACCACCAACAGATGGTGCAGCCGCCGGTGCCGTTGCTACAACATCTGGTTCAGTACCCGGAGCCGGTTCGAATGCATCAGGGTTGCCACGATTTTTCAGGAACTTCAGACCAACTTGTGGGAACAATGCATAAGTCAGCACGTCATCCACTTGTGATTCGGCTAGCAAAATACCCTCTTCTTTCGATTTGGCAATCAACTCGTCCGTCAACAGATGAAGTTCTGACTCCAGCAAATCCGCTGGGCGGCAAGTGATAGGCTGAGCGCCATCAAGCACACGAGCTTGTAGCTCAGCATTGACTTCAGATGGTGCTGCGCCGTATTCGCCTTTCAGTACACCCGCAGTTTCTTTGGTGATGCTTTTATAGCGTTCACCCGTCAGTACATTGATAACCGCTTGGGTGCCCACAATTTGTGACGTTGGCGTAACCAATGGGATATAACCCAGATCTTTGCGGATGCGCGGAATCTCTTCCAACACTTCGTCCATACGATCAGCTGCACCTTGCTCTTTCAACTGACCTTCCATGTTCGTCAGCATGCCACCAGGGACTTGAGCAATCAAAATGCGCGAATCAACACCTTTGAGCTGACCTTCGAACTTGGCGTATTTTTTACGCACTTCTCGGAAATAGGCCGCGATGGGTTCAATCGTATCAAGTTGCAAACCGGTGTCGCGCTCTGTGCCTTGCAGCATGGCAACCACGGTTTCGGTCGGAGTATGCCCGTAGGTTGAGCTCATCGAAGAGATAGCGGTGTCCAGAATATCCAGACCCGCTTCCACAGCCTTCACAGCGGTTGCTGTAGAGAGTCCAGTGGTTGCATGGCAGTGAAGCGCCAGTGGGATATCACAAGAGGCTTTTATGCGCTTGATAAGCTCTTCCGCTTCGTAAGGTCTGAGCAAACCCGCCATGTCTTTAATACACAGAGAGTGACAGCCGAGGTCCTCAAGACGTTTTGCTAGGTCGGTCCATGTATCTAGCGTGTGATGAGGGCTAGTCGTATAAGACAGCGTACCCTGCGCGTGTGCGCCAACATCGACGGCTGACTTAACGGCTCTTTCAAAGTTACGAACATCGTTCATTGCATCGAAAATACGGAAAACGTCCATACCGTTTGCATGTGAACGTTCAACAAATTTCTCCACCACGTCATCGGCATAATGTCGATAACCCAGTAGGTTTTGACCACGAAGCAACATCTGCATCGGTGTTTTTGGCATGGCTTTTTTCAGCTCACGCAGACGCACCCACGGATCTTCACCAAGAAAACGGATGCAGGAATCAAATGTTGCACCGCCCCACGTCTCCAAAGACCAGTAACCGACATCATCGAGCGCCGCAGCAATCGGTAACATGTCATCAAGACGCATACGCGTCGCAAAGAGAGACTGATGGGCATCGCGTAAAACGACATCTGTAATAGCGAGTGGCTTAGACATACGACATAACTCCTTGTAATTGTATGTTTCGCATCAGCTAACGCTGGCGACTACGATATTTATGCACCGCTGCAGAAATGGCAGCGATAGTGTCCCCAGAAATTTGACCGTTATTATTTTGATTAGGTGTCGTGGTCGAAGCGGCCTGAGGCGGCAGCTCTTCGGGGACAATACGTGACATCAAATTGACCAGAACGATCAAAATGGTGAGAAAGATAAAAACCACAGCCATGCCTGTAAACATGAGCGTAGCGGCTTGCTCGAGAGTGCTTCCCAAATCCATAGGTTTGTTCCTTCCTTTGAACCGATTGTCCTAAAACCAATCAGCAACAACCATTCTCTCAGATGTGAGTAACATTTTATTGAGAATTTACTTATTCAGTTAAGTAGTAGGTCAAAATACTAACAAATCACAATAATGACAATCCTGTAATACTGATCATTTCTGCCATTTTCGGCCTCTGACGCAATAAAAACGCACAAATGTTACCAAACTGTTAACCGGCATTGGTGCTATATGCCTTTGCTATGTTACTAAAAAAAATGGGATAAAAGAGAGTAATATCAGGAAATTAACGCAGGGTTTTGGAACAGATAAACGGTGTTTAGAGAGAAGTCACTGAAAGTGAAAAAAAACGGTATTCATTGAGGGAAGTTTGCTTTTTGAGATAATACAAAAATAGGCAGAAAAAATGAATTTAAATGCAGAAAGATGATGGTGCGCGTGGGAGGATTCGAACCTCCGACCGCCTGGTTCGTAGCCAGGTACT
>NZ_JBGONO010000036.1:0-35295 GCF_041439165.1 Enterovibrio sp. FF113
CAAGTACGAGTGCCCACACAGATTGTATAGGTCAAATTGTTAAAGAACGTTGACTGTAGAAGCGACTCCGTGGAGACGTCTTCTCATCGTCAGGGCTGCGAATTCTACGCTGCCAGGCGATGAAGTCAAGAAGAAATTTTGAGATTTTTCAGCGTGCTGCTCACCGCCTCCAAAACGTCTTGTTGACTCCCTTCAACCGCGATAAGCACTGGGCTTTTCCGTTGAAGCAGGCGGGCATTCTACTGATTGGGTCGTTAACGTCAAGCGTTTATTTCCATTCAGTTTTGAAGCCGTTTTCGCCGTACTGATTGGCTGAGTATTTCCTAGCTTGGAAGCCTCTCTCCGTGTCAGTGAGGTCGCATTATAGGGAGGTTTGAGATCTTGGCAAGGGCTTTATTGCAGGTTTTCATCCAAAACGACCCGTTCGGTCGATTTTCGCTCTAAAGACCACTAAATCACATTAAACCGCTGAAGAATTGCACTCTTCTGGCCATCGAGATAATCTGAGATTCATATATCCCGTCAGGAAATCATGATGACTTCTGTACTTCGCAGCTATAAAGGTATCTTCCCTCAGGTTGGCGCTCGAGTTTATATCGATCCAACATCCGTCTTAGTTGGCGACATTGCTTTAGGTCATGATGTAAGTATCTGGCCTTTTGTCGCAGCTCGTGGTGACGTTAACCACATTCGTCTCGGTGATCGTACCAATATTCAGGATGGTTCGGTATTACACGTGACCCACAAGAACAATGATAACCCTGAAGGCTATCCCCTCATTATTGGTAATGACGTTACTGTTGGTCATAAAGTGATGCTGCATGGCTGCACGATTGGGAATAATGTACTGGTCGGAATGGGTGCTATCGTATTGGATGGCGTCATCATCGAAGATAATGTGATGATTGGAGCAGGCAGTCTGGTGCCACCAGGGAAGCGTCTCGAATCAGGATATCTTTATGTCGGTAGCCCAGTGAAACAAGCTCGCCCATTGAGAGAAGCAGAACGAGCGTTCTTGCAAAAATCCTCTGACAACTATGTAGCAACGAAGAACGAGTATTTAGCTGAAAGCTAACTGACCCAAACCTCCCCGCGCTCATTGATGTCTTCAGCTTCAATTGCCTCTTGCGCTAGGTCTTCATAATCGAAGCGATACTGACTAAAAACATCCAGTATCGCTTTTTCTGATGTTAACTCACCCTGATGATGCTTTTGCAGATCCGCAATAGCAACGAAACAAGGGATCATAACTCCAGACTGTTGAGCATCGAAATGCACCGCCTGCCTGTCAGCACTTATGCGCTGCTCATCGGCGAAAATAATACTTTGATTCATCACTAATCCGCCAAGTTACGGCGAAGCTCCCTTAATACCTGAGTCGTTCCGGGTCTAAGACCACGCCATATAGTGAAACTTTCGGCAGCTTGTCCCACCAACATACCCAAACCATCAATAACGCGAGAGGCACCTTGCGCCTTAGCCCATTGGTTACTGCTCGTTAAGCCTGCACCATACACCATGTCATAGACAATGGTATTTTCAACAATAACAGAAGAAGGGATATTGGGATGGTCACCCGATAGGCTCGCGGACGTTGAATTGATGATGACATCAAATGCTGAGCCTTCTAGCTCATCGAATGCCTTGGCTGAGACATTCCCATGTTCTGAAAATAATTCAGACAAGGTTAATGCTTTACTGGCTGTGCGATTCGCGACAACCAACGAGGCAGGATCATGCTTAAGCAAAGGTAATATCACCCCTCTTGCCGCACCGCCGGCTCCCAACAATAAGATGTTGGCGCCTTCAAGCTGGACATGATGACTCAATAAATCTTGCACCAAACCTTCACCATCAGTGTTGTCACCAAGGATGCCACCGTCGTCGAGCTTTTTCAGGGTATTTACCGCGCCTGCTAGCTTAGCGCGCTCAGTCAGCATGGTTGCAAAAGCAAAAGCATCTTCTTTGAATGGCACAGTGACATTGCAGCCCTTTCCGCCCGAGGCAAAAAAAGCCGTTATAGCTTGGTTAAATTCGCCAATAGGTGCTTCAAACATTTCGTACGTCATCTGCTGAGCTGTCTGGCGCGCAAACAATGTGTGTATAAAAGGGGATTTACTGTGTGATATCGGATTACCAACAACGACGTACTTATCCATTCGTGCTTACCAGTCCCTTGGTGTTAAATATTCGGTATAGAGCTTTTCTTCTGCAGAGCCCACTTCTGGCTCAAAACCGTATTGCCATCTGACGAGAGGTGGCATCGACATTAAGATGGATTCAGTGCGTCCGCCACTTTGTAGACCGAATAATGTGCCACGGTCATACACAAGATTAAATTCAACATAGCGACCACGACGATAAAGCTGAAACTGTCGCTCTCGCTCTCCGTATTCTGTGTCTTTACGTTTTTGGACAATAGGCAAATAGGCATCAAGGAAGCCTTGACCCACCGCTTCTATATAATTAAGCGAGGCATCAAAACCCCAGCTATTTAAATCATCAAAAAAGAGGCCGCCTACACCACGCGTTTCGTTGCGATGCGGTAAGAAGAAGTAGCGATCACACCACGCCTTGTGTTCTTGGTAAACATCATCGCCAAATGGCGCACAAATTGCTTTGGCGGTTTGGTGCCAGTGAACACAATCCTCTTCAACTGGATAGAATGGGGTCAAGTCAAAGCCACCACCAAACCACCATACTGGGTCTTCACCTTCTTTTTCTGCGATAAAGAAACGAACGTTAGCATGAGACGTCGGTACATGAGGGTTGTTTGGATGAACAACTAAAGACACCCCCATCGCTTCGAAGCTTCGACCAGCAAGTTCTGGACGATGTGCGGTTGCGGATCCTGGCATCTTGTCACCGAACACATGCGAAAAATTCACGCCCGCCTGTTCAAAAACAGTGCCCTCGCGCAATACGCGACTTTTACCTCCGCCCCCAGCTTCTCTTTGCCATGCATCTTCCTGAAATATGGCAACACCATCTTCTTGCTCTAATGCAGCACAGATAGAATCCTGAAGCGACAGTAAAAAGCGCTTTACAGCTTCTTTATCTACTTGCTGAGGGAGGTTTGGCACGTTAATTCCTTCTTTATTACTAACTTATTCAGCCTTGACGTAGCACCTTACCAGAACGCGCATCGCGGATCTCGGTTGGCTTATCACGTCCACCAATTATTCCATTCAACACACACGGTACGCGATCGCCAAGCTGGTTAACGACCTCTTCAACGGTTCGACAAGGCTCTTTACCGCTCAAGTTGGCACTGGTCGATGTGATTGGTTTTCCATAAGCAACGCACAATGCCTGAACATCAGGGTGATCAGACACACGCACGGCAACAGTGTCAAACTGGCCCGTCACCCAATCCGTGATGTTTTTGCCCGCAGGCATCACCCAGGTCACAGGGCCAGGCCAAGTGGCCAGCACATCCGCTTTGACACTATCACTCAAAGCATCGAGGTCAATATAACCGTCTAACTGCGCCAAGTTCGCAGCGATTAAGATTAAGCCCTTAGCTTTAATTCGCTCTTTGACCGACAGCAACGCTTGTACCGCTTGTACATTATCAGGGTCGCAACCAACGCCAAATACACCTTCTGTCGGGTACGCTATCACCTCACCGCGCGCCAATGCAGCGACACACTGTTCAACATTCGCCAAGGTTTCTCTCCTAATCAGGCATTTCGAAATTCGCCATACTATGACTAATTACCAATGTCATTCTCAACATTTTTGTCACACATCGAAACACACTCGTTAATTTTTATTCCACCCTAAACAAGTAAGCTTGTAGCGAAATGCACGGACGCAAACGTTTTCCTTGCGGATTTTTACCGATATAATGACGCGCAATTCCACTTCGCAGTACACGGTAGTTACAGGAGCAGATATGAAAGTCGGCATCATCATGGGTTCAAAATCCGATTGGCCAACCATGAAAAACGCAGCAGACATGCTGGATCACTTTGGCGTTGCGTATGAAACCAAGGTGGTTTCAGCCCACCGAACCCCTCAACTGCTTGCAGAGTATGCCAACAATGCTGCTTCTCGTGGCATAAAAGTTATCATTGCCGGTGCTGGCGGCGCAGCGCACCTCCCTGGTATGACCGCTGCATTTACCAGTCTTCCTGTTTTGGGTGTACCTGTTCAGTCAAAAGCATTGAAAGGCATGGATTCACTGCTTTCTATCGTACAAATGCCAAAAGGTGTTGCGGTTGGCACCCTTGCAATTGGTGATGCAGGTGCAGCCAATGCAGGCCTTCTAGCCGCGCAAATTCTCGCAACCAGCGATGACGCCCTAATGAGCAAAATCGATAACTTCCGCCAAACCCAAACAGAAACGGTGCTGGCTCACCCTGACCCGTCGGTAGGTTAATCATGAATGTGCTGGTTCTAGGTGCTGGGCAACTGGCACGAATGATGGCGTTAGCAGGAGCCCCGCTAAATCTAAAAGTTAGCGCGTATGATGTGCGAAGTGGCAATCTGGTTCACCCTGTCACACTCGAAGTGCTGGGTCATGGATTAGAAAACGGGATTGCAGGCGCTGATATTATCACTGCCGAGTTCGAGCATATCGCGCCTGATATTCTTAGCACCTGTCAGGCCAGCGGAAAGTTCTCCCCTGGAGAAGAAGCGATTCTGACCGGTGGTGATCGCCGCAAGGAAAAAGCTTTGCTCGACAAAGCAGGCGTCAACAACGCACGTTATCACACCATCCAAAACCGTGAAGATTTTGATACAGCCCTGAGCACCATCGGTGTACCAATGATCGTGAAAAGCGCCCTTGATGGCTACGATGGTAAAGGGCAATGGCGCTTAAAATCCCTTGATGATATAGAGCCCACTTGGAGAGATATCGCTGCATTTTTGCAAGCATCCCATCAAGGTGATCGTCAGTGTGTCATTGCTGAAGAGTTCGTACCGTTTGATCGTGAAGTGTCATTGATTGGCGCTCGCAACGCGAACGGTGAGCTTGAAGTGTATCCGCTGACAGAAAATATCCATACCGATGGTATTTTGAGTGTTTCCGTTGCAGCGGGTGAAAACGAGGCATTGCAAACTCAAGCCGAAGCCATGTTTAAAGCCGTGGCAGACGCTCTCGATTATGTCGGCGTGTTAGCAATAGAGTTCTTTGATGTTAACGGCACATTGATGGTAAACGAAATTGCGCCCCGGGTGCACAACTCAGGCCATTGGACACAACAAGGCGCGGAAGTTTGCCAGTTTGAAAATCATCTGCGCGCAGTTTGCAATTTGCCACTCGGCAGTGCTGCCCGCATTCGCCCCACAGCCATGATCAACATCGTTGGTGAAGTGACAGTACCTGACGAAGTTATGCGTATTGCACATGTGCACTGGTACGACAAAGCACCACGTCCGGGACGTAAAATCGGTCACATCAATGTCTGTGCAGACACAACCGCCGAGCTGAGTATCATATTGAAAGATCTAGCATCACTGCTGGCAGAAAATGAATTCCCAGCATTAAAAGATGCCGCATCTTCGCTAAGCAAATAAAATAAAAGCCGCAAATGCGGCTTTATTTCACTGAAAGCTAGCGCAAAAGCTAACCCTGCTTTTGCTGGCATTTCTTGCTGGCACAAACCTTAAACGCTCCCGCCGCCAATGTCTTCTCGAGCAACAACGGGTAACCGCAAATCTCGCATACGCCTTTAATGGGCTTAAGGTTGACAGCAAACTTGCACTTTGGGTAGCCATCACAGGCATAAAAGACTTTTCCAAAGCGCGACTTCTTCTCATGCAAAGCACCCGTCTTACACTCTGGGCACGCGACATCTATCCCATCACCGCCTTCAGATGCCTGATCACGCTTCTCAATATGCTGACACACCGGATACGATGAGCAGCCGATGAACATGCCAAAACGCCCCTGACGCAACACGAGTTCACTGCTACATTCAGGGCACGGCAACCCGAGCGCCTTCACCACATGGCCATCATTGTGGTTTAGTGATTCAGTAAAGTCACAGTCAGGGTGCGCAGAGCATGCTTTAAACGGTCCACGTTTACTGTGCCTAATAACAAGAACGCTGCCACATTGTGGGCAGCGTTCTTCTTGCTCCAGTGCATGTTCATGCGCACTGAAAAGCGATTCATCAATTTTTCCAGCCAAAACAGATTAGCCTCAAAAACTTATAGGAGAGTAGCCTTAGTGAAGGTACTCGTCTTCTGCTGTGCTATACAGCAGGTCTTCCATCTGATCATACGCTCGCTCATTACCTGGCACGTTGAACAGCACCATCAAGATCACCCATTTCAAGTCATCTAATGCGAATTCCTGCGTTTCCAATTCCATCACACGATCAATGACCATCTCACGGGTTTCTGGACTCAGCACGCTGATTTGTTCCAGAAATATCAAGAATCCGCGGCTTTCAGTATCCAGACGATCCATTTCTTTTGGCGTAAAGATACGAACCGAGGTCAACGCACTCCCCGTTAAATAAGGGGTCTTGTCGGCGTCTTGCAATAGCGCCAGCTTCTCCAGCCAGTTCAGCGCTTTATATATATCGTCCTGATGAAACCCTGCTCTGGAGAGTTCATCAGCCAATTCGTCCTGATCTACCAGCAACTCGACATCACTATGGATGTAAGTTTCAAACAGGTACATTAAGATGTCCATCATGGCTATCCCCTCCTCGCTCTGACATAGCCACCGGGTACTGCGGATACAAGCCCCAGTAGCTCTAGTTCTAACAACTTCATCATGATTTCGTGAACGGGTTGATCGCAGATTTCTGCAAGCACATCGACACACCTTGCTTCATTTCCTACGTTAGCCAACAGTTCAGGAAATGGCAATTCTTCTTGTAAAACTTGAGCCTGTGCCACGTCTAACTGGTGATTAATTGCACAACCCGCTAGCGCGCCCACCTGCTCTAAAATCTCATCAACAGATTCCACTAAAAATGCGCCCTGCTTAATAAGCCCGTTACTGCCTTTAGCATGAGGATTGTGTATTGAACCTGGTAGCGCAAAAACGTCGCGCCCTTGCTCAAGCGCAAGGCGTGCGGTGATCAATGAGCCACTTTTCAGTGCAGCTTCAACAACAAGTACACCTGTAGAAAGACCGCTGATAATCCGATTTCTTCTCGGAAAAAATGCAGGTTTTGGCGGTGACCATGGCCACAACTCTGACACCAAGGCACCGTTTGACGTGACATCTTTAGCAAGATCACGATGGGGGGAAGGGTACACCTTTTCAAGCCCAGAGCCTAATACCGCGATGGTTCGCCCTCCTGCATCAAGCGCACCGCGATGCGCTCTACCATCAATCCCGAGCGCCAAACCACTGGTTACCACCACATCATGCTCGGCCAGCGACTGAGCAAATGCATGCGCAAGCGATAGCCCTTCTGCGCTAGCATCTCGGCTTCCAACGATAGCTATCTGGGGTAAAGATAAAACGTCAGGATTCCCCTCCACAAACAAAAGAGGCGGTGCACCGGAGATTTGCTTGAGAAGATAAGGATAACGCGGATCAGTGAGGCTGATAATGTCTCTATTCGGCAGAGAACACCATGTCATGCATTTGTCGATGACTGACATATCAGGGTAACGAAGCGCTTTAATTTGCGCGGGTTTAAAGCCCAGTGCCGCTAAGTGTATATCTTCAAGTTCAACAAGTTTTTCTGGCGGGTACTTACAAATGATTTTACTGACGGCATTGCCGCCAAGTCTTGGCACAGCAGCAAGCCGCAACCAAGACTCAAGCGATGCATCCATTTTAGCCTTCCGCTGACGTCACAAGCATAGGTGCAGAAAGTGGCTGAGTAGCATCAACGACCATTGCCAAGCTAAAGTGTGGATAGCTTTTTATGACCAGCAACATCCCCGCACGCTGATCCGGCAGTTGTGTCAACACGGGGGCAGCGGCACTATCAATGCCGCTTTCATAACGCATGTCGCCTTTTACCCCTTTCAGCACAGCACCAGGTTGCTGAACAGATAACGCATGTCCCGCTTTAACGCCATCCTCTGCACCCCGATCAACCACAACGATTTGACGAAGGCCTACATACTTACTGCCATAAAGATGACCGATCAAATTACCTTCCAATCCACTCGGTGCCGTTTGGGGATGAAAAACACTGCCCGTTTTTACACCCAGTGCCGGTAAAAGAATGTCGTTAGGTCTGACTTCTTGAGATTGCTTCACCAGCTTAAGTTCAGAAATATCGTCATGTACTCTGACTAACTTGGCTTCAGCAACCTTCTTAAGGCTTATCATCTTCAACATTTGATCATTTTCAGTACGCTCAAATGTTGTCACTGGTCGGTAAATGAACCAGTTTTCAGACTCAACGGATGCATCAATAAAGAAAGGGGTTCGCGTAGAAATGTAACTCCAACCATCCTGACTCCCCAAGACTCGAGGTGCCAGACCAAACTCAGCCTCGCCAATCAGCGTATCAAACGTCAGAAACTGTTTAAGCACAGACTGTGACGCAGAGCTAATCGGCAATTGCTTGGTGAGCCGTTCACCCGTTGCAAGAGACAATGCGGGTCGTCCTTCATCCCATGACAATCTCAGTGCATCACCTGGATAGATAAGGTGGGGGTTCTCAATTGCTGGGTTTTGTTGCCACAAATGAGGCCACTGCCAAGGGTTTTCCAAATAAAGGCCAGCAATGTCCCAAAGGGTATCGCCTTTGCGCACAGTATAATTGTCCGGTGCATCCTTTGATACCTCAATAACAGCGGCAGCTGCAGCTGCTGACAACAGATAAGCCAAACAAAGCGTGGCGAGCTTTTTAAACATCCTATGTCTCCAAAAGCATACTTTCATTTGGATGCTGTCATTTGAATCGCAAAATGTCTAGAATTAGCCCAATTACCAAAGCCGGATACGGCACAGTTCAACAATTTTAAGAGACGTTTATGAGTGTATTGCAGGTTTTAACCTTCCCGGACGATCGCCTACGCACGGTGGCTAAACCGGTAGAAAGCGTCACACCAGAAATTCAAAAATTCATCGATGACATGCTAGATACCATGTACGACGAAGAAGGTATTGGCTTGGCGGCAACGCAGGTTGATGTTCACCAACGCATTGTCGTGATTGATATCTCTGATTCGCGCGACGAGCCGATGGTACTGATCAACCCTGAGATCATCGAAAAGCGCGGTGAAGATGGTATTGAAGAAGGCTGTCTGTCTGTTCCTGGCGCACGAGCGTTAGTGGCACGTGCATCTGAAGTGACCGTGAAAGCGCTCGACCGCGATGGTAACCCTTATCAATTCGATGCCGACGATCTGCTGGCTATTTGTGTACAACACGAATTAGACCACCTTGAAGGCAAACTGTTTGTTGATTACCTGTCGCCGTTAAAGCAACAGCGCATCAAACAAAAGCTCGAAAAGATCAAACGCGCTAACGAAAAAACCAACTGAGGTTTCCTTGAGCAAATCACTACGTATTGCATTTGCCGGCACGCCGGATTTCGCCGCCCTTCATCTGGCGGCGTTGTTGTCTTCGCACCATGATGTGGTTGCGGTGTATACCCAGCCAGATCGTCCTGCTGGTCGAGGAAAAAAACTGACGGCTAGTCCCGTAAAAGTCCTCGCACAAGAACACAACATCCCGGTTTATCAGCCAGCAAGCTTAAAAGCCGAAGACGCGCAGCAAGAATTAGCCGCGATTGATGCCGATATCATGGTGGTGGTTGCTTATGGCCTGCTATTGCCAAAAGTGGTACTCGATACGCCACGCCTTGGTTGCATCAACGTGCATGGTTCTATCTTGCCACGCTGGCGTGGTGCTGCGCCTATTCAGCGCGCTATCTGGGCAGGCGATACCGAAACCGGTGTCACCATCATGCAAATGGATGAAGGCTTAGATACTGGCGATATGCTAAAAATCGCAACCCTGAGCATTGATCCAAAAGAAACCAGTGCCACGCTTTATCAAAGATTGGCGGAACTTGGACCTGACGCATTGGTTCATTGCTTGGATGATATTGCAGCGGATAAAGCTGTCGCTGAAAAGCAAAATGACGAACTGGCAAACTACGCCAAGAAGCTGAGCAAAGAAGAAGCACAGATCGACTGGAGCATGAGTGCCGTTGAGATTGAACGCTGCATTCGCGCTTTCAATCCATGGCCTGTGAGCTATTTCACCCTGACCGTCAACGATCAGGGCGAGCACAACATCAAAGTATGGGATGCCGACGTCGAGACGGACGAAAGCACAAGTGTCCCTGGTACCATCTTGTCGGCAGACAAAAAAGGCATTCGCGTTGCCACGGGTAACGGTGTGCTATGTCTAACGTCAATCCAGCCTCCGGGCAAGAAAGCCATGAGTGCAGCAGACATGTTGAACTCTCGCCGCGACTGGTTTGAACCTGGCAATATCCTGTAATGCCGGAGGCCAGCTTGCTGGCCTTTTTTAGTGGTTAGTAACACTTTTCATCACGCGCTGTCTTATCACAGCGCGTGACTTCCTGACAAAGGTACCTTAATGAATGTAAGAGCTGTCGCTGCACAGGTTATCTATCAGGTGGTCGATCAAGGACAATCGCTGTCTGCGGTTCTGCCACCTGCTCAGCAAAAAGTGGCACCGCGAGATGGCGCACTGTTGCAAGAAATCTGCTACGGCGTACTGCGCTGGCTTCCGCGCCTTGAATCCATCACCCAAAGTCTGATGGACAAACCGTTGAAGGGAAAACAACGTGTGTTCCACCACCTGATCTTGGTGGGGCTTTACCAAATAAGCTTCATGCGTATACCGCCACATGCTGCTGTTGCCGAGACAGTCGATGCCACCAAAGTACTTAAAAAGCCTCAGCTTCGCGGCCTGGTTAACGCCGTATTGCGCAGCTACCAACGCAACCAAGAAGCATTGGATACCGCCGCTGTCACGCACGACGCCGGTAAATATGGCCACCCCGGTTGGTTGTTGAAGCTGTTGCAAAACGCCTATCCAGATCAATGGGAACAGGTTGTTGAAGCTAATCACGAGAAAGCCCCAATGTGGCTTCGCGTTAACCGTACTCATCACACCCGAGATAGCTACCGCGCACTGCTGACAGACATAGGCATCGACACCGATATTCACTCAGAAGCCGAAGACGCACTCAAGCTTGCCTCACCGTGTGATGTGACAGCGCTGCCAGGCTTTGCTGATGGTTGGGTGTCTGTTCAAGATGCTGCCGCCCAGCTTTCAATCAATTATCTCAAGCCGCAATCTGGCGAGCTGATTTTGGATTGTTGCGCCGCACCGGGTGGAAAAACCTGCCATATTCTTGAACACCAAGCGGATGCGAAGGTTGTTGCGATGGATGTCGACGCCACCCGCTTACTGCGCGTGAAAGAGAACCTCCAACGTTTGCAACTCAATGCACAGGTGATATGCGGGGATGCACGTTATCCTGCTGACTGGTGGCAGGGTGAACAGTTTGATCGTATCCTGCTTGACGCGCCATGTTCCGCGACGGGTGTGATACGTCGCCACCCAGACATCAAATGGCTGCGACGCGCTGACGATATTGCACAGCTTGTCACGTTGCAATCCGAAATCATGGACGCCATGTGGGCGCAGTTAAAGTCAGGTGGCACCATGGTCTACGCAACCTGCTCTATCACACCACAAGAAAACAGCGAACAAGTGACAGCATTTCTTGCTCGCACCCGTGATGCAACGCTAAAAACAGGCACTGTTGACAAACCCGGTCGCCAAATTTTGCCGGGACAAGAAAACATGGATGGATTCTATTACGCGGAACTAACAAAAGCGTAGTGGTGCCAATGCGGGTGCGGCAACGCCCACCCGTAAAAACCAATAAAACATGAACTGAGGTTCAGGCAGACGTTATGAAAATTATCATCTTGGGGGCTGGACAAGTCGGCGGTACATTGGCCGAAAATCTGGTTGGCGAAAATAATGACATTACCATTGTCGATAAAAACCCTGAGCGCCTCAGAGAGCTACAAGACAAATACGATTTACGCGTCGTTCAAGGTTATGCCAGCCATCCATCTACACTGTTAGAAGCCGGCGCGCAGGATGCCGACATGCTGGTTGCGGTAACCAACTCCGACGAAACCAACATGATTGCTTGCCAAGTCGCTTTTACCCTCTACAACACCCCCAATCGCGTTGCGCGGATCCGAAGCCCTGAGTACCTCGCTGCTAAAGAGCAGCTATTCCAAACCGATGCCTGTCCGGTCGATCACCTGATTGCGCCAGAAGAGTTGGTAACAAGGTATATTCATCGCTTAATTGAATACCCGGGTGCGTTGCAAGTGGTGAACTTTGCCGATAACAAAGTCGGCCTTGTCGCAGTCAAAGCTTATTACGGTGGCCCGCTGGTGGGGAATGCACTGTCCGCTTTGCGTGAGCACATGCCTCACGTTGATACCCGTGTTGCCGCTATATTTCGCCGCGACCGTCCTATTCGTCCGCAAGGCACCACCATCATTGAAGCGGATGATGAAGTGTTTTTTGTCGCGGCCAGTAACCACATTCGCTCCGTGATGAGTGAGCTCCAGCGTCTTGAAAAGCCTTATAAGCGCATCATGATTGTTGGGGGCGGCAACATTGGCGCAGGACTTGCGCGCAGCTTAGAACGTGCTTACAGCGTGAAGCTGATTGAGCGCAGCCCTCGACGCGCTGAACAGTTGTCCGAGATACTCGAAAACACCATCGTTTTTTGTGGTGATGCGTCGGATCAAGAGTTGTTGAGTGAAGAGCATATCGATCAGATTGATGTGTTTATCGCAGTGACCAACGAAGATGAAGCCAATATCATGTCAGCCATGCTGGCAAAACGTTTAGGTGCCAAGAAAGTCATGGTACTGATTCAGCGCAGCGCCTATGTGGATCTCGTGCAAGGTGGGGCAATTGATATTGCGATTTCGCCGCAGCAAGCAACCATATCGGCCTTACTGACTCACGTTCGTAAAGCAGACATCGTCAACGTGTCGTCACTTCGTCGCGGTGCAGCCGAAGCGATTGAAGCCATTGCACACGGTGATTCCAACACATCAAAAGTCGTTGGTCGTGCCATTGGGGACATTAAATTGCCACCAGGTACCACTATTGGCGCCATTGTTCGAGAAGACGAAGTTCTGATCGCTCATGATAAAACGGTTATTCAGCAAGACGACCATGTGGTGATGTTCTTGGTGGATAAGAAGTATATCCCGGATGTGGAAAGGCTGTTCCAGCCAAGTCCATTCTTCCTCTAATACGCCGAACTATGCATGGTTAATTTCAGACCCGTACTGTTTGTTATCGGGTTGGTCTTATCAAAGATCGCCCTTTTCATGTACGTCCCAACCCTGACCGCGTTTTTTACGGGCACACCAGGGTTTCTTGATTTTGGCCTCGCGGTCATCATCACTCATGTTGCCGCCTTCCTTTGCTTAACGCTTGGCAAAACAGATAATTTTCGACTCAATGCCCGAGACATGTTTGTCATCACCACATTGGTGTGGCTGATCGCCAGTGCCTTTGCAGCACTACCGTTTGTGTTTATCAACCACATCAGCTTTACCGATGCGTATTTCGAGACCATGTCAGGCATTACAACGACAGGCTCAACGGTATTAAGCCATCTCGACAAAATGGCGCCCGCCATTTTGCTCTGGCGCTCAATATTACAATGGCTTGGCGGCGTCGGCTTTATCGTGATGGGCGTGGCGATCTTGCCGTTTTTGAATGTGGGTGGCATGCGATTGTTTCAAACTGAATCGTCAGACTGGTCGGCAAAATCCAGCCCTCGCACCAAAAACGTCGCGACCAGTATCATGAAAGTGTACCTGTTCTTATCGGTACTTTGCTTTCTCGCTTACTGGCTAACAGGTATGACTCCCTTTCAGGCGGTTAACCACGCCATGACAACGATATCTACAGGCGGCTATTCTACGTCTGATGCGTCAATGAACCGTTTCTCTCATTCCGCGCAATGGGTAGGGACGGTGTTCATGTTTGCGGGCGGATTGCCTTTCTTGCTCATGATGCAATCTCTGCGTCGACGTGATGCATCCTTGGTCATCAATGACGCTCAGATCCGTGGCTTTACCTACCTCGTGCTCGCCACCTCTACGATGGTGAGCATCTGGCTAGTGACATACAAAAGCTACGCCATTGCCGATGCAATTCGCGTCTCCACGTTCAACATCGTCTCGGTCGTAACCACAACAGGATTTGGGTTAGATGACTTCACGGCATGGGGCCCGTTTGCTTCGGTCATTTTTGCGTTTATGTTAATCGTGGGCGGTTGCTCTGGTTCAACGGCAGGCGGAGCGAAAATTTTCCGTTTTCAGGTGGCATTAGCACTGTTAAAAAAACACATTCAACAACTGGTTCACCCATCCGGTGTATTTATTCAGCGTTACAACGGCAGGCCCGTCAATGAAGATATCGTGCGTTCAGTGGTGGCATTCGCCATCACCTACCTGTTCACCATCTTAGTGGTTGCAATGGTACTGGCAGCGACAGGTTTGGATGGAATTACTAGCCTTAGCGGCGCCATGACTGCCGTTGCCAATGTTGGTCCTGGCATGGGTAACATCATTGGCCCAACCGGCAATTTTGCCAGTCTGTCTGACACTGCAAAATGGGCGCTTTGCATTGGCATGCTCATGGGGCGGTTGGAAATTCTGACAGTACTTGTATTGTTGTTTCCGGCCTTTTGGCGCGATTAACCATGCCATAAAAAATGAGAAAGCGAGAGATTCTACTCTCTCGCCTTTTCTGATTGTTAATGGCTTTCTAAAAGCTTAAACGGGCGTGACATACCAATAGATGGCGAGAAAATGAAGCACTGTCCCACCCAACACAAATAAATGCCAGATAGCATGATTATAGGGAATGGAAGGTTTGACGTAGAAAATCACACCGAGGGAATACACCACGCCGCCCAATGCTAACAAAACCAATCCTGCTGTCGGGACCACATCCGCCAACTGATAAACCACCACGAGCGACAGCCACCCCATGGCTAAGTAAGTAAAGAGTGATAAGGATTCAAAGCGGTAAACAAACGCAATTTTCATTACGATGCCCACCAATGCAATACCCCAAATCAGCGCCATCAAACCCATCGCTAGGGGCGTGCGCAAACTTATCAGCAGAAACGGGGTATAGGTCCCGGCTATCAGTAAATAGATAGCGCAGTGGTCGAAAGTCTTAAGCGCGCGTTTGAATTTTTCAAAAGGAATGGCGTGATACAAGGTCGAGGCCAAGTACAAAATAATGATACTGGCACCATAGACGCTATAACTCACAATACTTAGCACATCGGCGTGCGCGTCAACCGCTTTGACCAGCAGTAATATGAGTGCAACAGCACCGAACAAGACACCTAGCCCATGGCTAATGCTACTGGCAATTTCTTCTTTAACCGAATACGAGGGAGTGTCAGATACACAGGTCGTCATTGGACAATCATCCTTCTAAATAAAACGACTTAAGTGAGGCTGATAATGAGTATGACACATTTAAGCGTACACGTGTAAGCTTAAAATATTATTCGATTTTGTCCAAAAACGCCTCAATGTGCTTAGTGATTTGCACGGGTGAAGCATCATGAGGAATCGTCAACGCGCGTTTCACTTTATTCGCCCCCACCAAACGCCCTAAGGCATCACCGACTCCTTCACCTTGTCGCGATAACATTAGCGCCAACTGCAATCCCTCAGTATCTCGAGACGCCACCAACTCAACGCGTCGCAAGCTTTCCATCAATCGGCCAGACACTGGCACCAAAGTCATTCGTTGCTCAAAAGGCAAAGAGGCCAGTTCAACATCTTGGTTGCTGACCTTTTCAATGCGTAAACCTGCTTGTTCAAATCCGTCAAACACCGCATTCAACAGCGCATCGGGTGTGACGGTCAGAAAAACCTCACAGGACGCATCTTTCGCCATGGGAATGTCAAGATTGCCCACCATCCATATCTTTCCATCCCCCATCGATAAAGGCGTGTCCAATGGGATTTGAAACTGGGTATCGAATTGTCTCTGCTCTCCCGCTTCAAGCGCAAAGGTATCCGGCAGTCGCCATTTAACCAAAGAATGTGTCATCCGCCGTTTCTGGCGCTTTTGACCTTGCTCTCCGTTCGAGCGAAGCTGCTCCCACCCCATATAATCACAACGAAGCTCAAACGATAAAGTATCAATCTGCTGGCGAGTATTACCCCCAGTGACTAAAACTGTGGCCGATATTGATTCGCCCAGAGCGAACGATGTTTTAGGCAAAACAAATGCGATCTCGGCGCTGCCGACGCCCACTTTTGCCAACGCTTTCTTAAACCACCCCATGATGACGCCTCCTTGTCTTATTCATCGCTAGATCCCTCACACAAAAACCATTTTTGCTCAGTGTAGACATACGTTAATGGTGTTGCTGTCACAGCATCTCTCTAAATTCTACTAAGCTTATAAAACTGGTAATTAGCGGCATCGTTTCGCTCGCATGATAGAACGGAGAATAAGCCAGCCATGTCTAAAGATAATTTTGTGCTATCTACAGGATATTTAAAGAAAGTCGTTCCTTTGCTGATGAAATATCAAGTGTCTGCGACACCCACAAACTACGCGTTGTGGTACACCTATGTGGCCGACGCTGACACCGATCTATCGAAAGAGATTAATGAGTCAATTCAAGCGACGGGGACACTGAGCGAAGTACAATGTGACCAACTTTATCAATCTCATTTCGCCGATAAGAAAGTCAAAGAGGCCGACGACTTTCAACAAAGCTTGCAGGCGTTAGCGCTAGAAATGGGCAACACCATGCAAGATACCCTCAAAGACACAGACACATTCCAAAGTACGTTGGACAAAACCTTCTCTCAACTGGCACGTGTTGGCGAAGAAACATTGTCAATGGATGAAACGATTGCTGTTGTTCGCAGTGCGGTCAAAGGGTCGAACCAAATTCGTCAATCCACCAGCTTTTTCAAGAACCAACTTGCCGATGCGCAAAAAGAGATTGAACGACTGAAAGAAACGCTGGCACAAGCCAATGAAGAGGCGCTGAACGATGCGCTGACCGGGTTGTTCAATCGCCGAGCCTTTGACGCTGAACTGGATGCACTTGCAAGTAAACCGCCACCAAAAGGGTTCTCATTGCTGATATGCGATCTCGACCATTTTAAAAGTTTCAACGACACCTACGGCCACCTGATGGGCGATCAGGTATTGAAACTCACAGCCAAACGCTTATCCGATTACTGTCGCGAAGGCATCCAAGCTTTTCGCTATGGTGGAGAAGAGTTCGCTATTTTGGTGCCCAATCGTCAACTCAATGGTGCGTGTCGCGTCGCTGAAACCATCAGAGCCAGCATCGACAGGCTCGTTATCAAAGATAAAAAAACCGGCAAGAAACTCGATAATATTTCCATGTCCATCGGTGTCGCGCAATTCGAGAAAGGTGAAAAAATTAAAAGCTTAATTGGTCGCGCCGATGCGCTGTTATATGAAGCAAAAAGCTTAGGAAGAAACCGCGTCATGCCTATTGCGTAAAGGGTTCACCAAAGCGTGACATAAAAATAAGTAAGGCGGCGTGATGCCGCCTTAATTATTTTTCAATTGCTGCTTTTTTCATCAGTTGTTTTTCGTTATACTCCGCGCGAAAATTACACTCCAGAGTGAACACGCAGTAAGGCTAGCAGCCAACGGAATCCCTGACGTCACTTTGTATTTGATACTCGTCATGGATGCGCAATGAATGAGAACCCCAATAAATGCGCCCTGCTACTATTCGTGTTACCCGTACTCCTGCACGTATGCGTTCAACCTCTTTCGCGCCTCGCTTCAAAGCCAAGCCTGAGGTCAACACTACTCCAGATCTGATGTTAGTCCGTCCAATCCCCGTCAATAGCGAAGTTCCAACGGGTGAAGCTGCCTAATCGGACACCACATATTCATGCCAACGTGGTCTGCACAACATGAATCTGGTACTGTAAGACACATAAAAACTAAGGCTAATTGCTCACTTTTTTTGGAGTCTTCAATGAAATGTCATCGCGTAAACGAACTGATCGAATTGCTTCACCCTGAATGGCAAAAAGAGCCTGAGTTGAATCTGATTGAGATGATCGGCAGATTGGCACAAGAAGCTGGGTATGTGGGAAAACTGGAAGATCTGACCGATGACGTGCTGATCTATCATCTGAAAATGCGTAACAGCAACAAAGATGAAATGATCCCAGGCCTTGCTAAAGATTGCGAGAATGACTTCAAAACCGCCATCTTACGAGCGCGTGGCATCATTAGCTAAAAGCCAGTCAGAATACCGGACAGAAAAGCGAAGCCTTTGGGTTTCGCTTTTTTATTTCAAAACAATCAGCTGTTACACGCCACCCCCGCATTCTTGCCGATTAATTTCCCACCATACGCACAGAAATCCCTGCATCAGCTACGGTATAATTTGCGGTCTATCATTGAGATAAGCCTTAATCGAATGATGCACAGGCAACGTACCCGTGCAGATACGTCGGGGAAACCCGTTTGACCCAAGGAATGCAGGTGTCATGAGCAAGGATAAAATCGACGTTAAAGACGTCACCGCAAAAGAATTTAACCCCAAGACCCACAAAGGAAGCGGAGATCGCTTCAATCCAAGCAATCGCATTTATGTGCGAGAGGCAAAAGGGATCTACCAAAAACTACGCCAGAAGATGGGGTGGTTCTTCCTGTTGTTGTTTGTACTCACACCATGGATCCCCTACGGAGACCGGCAAGCCATTCTGATTGATATTGGCCACCAGCAATTTAATTTCTTTGGCACGACGCTTTGGCCGCAAGACCTGACACTGCTCGCGTCTGTACTGATGATAGCCGCCTTTGGCCTCTTCTTTATTACCACCTTTTTAGGCCGAGTATGGTGTGGCTATCTATGCCCTCAAACCGTGTGGACTTTTATCTACATTTGGTTTGAAGAAAAACTGGAAGGCTCGGCCAACAAACGCCGCAAGCAAGATTCATTGCCTCCCACCAAAGCGCTGATAGCAAGAAAAGCGATCAAACACATCTGCTGGTTTGCAGTGGCGCTACTCACAGGCCTCACGTTTGTGGGTTACTTCGTGCCCGTCAAAACGTTGTTTATTGAATTTTTCACCTTCAGCAGTACTTTCTGGGTAACCTTCTGGGTGCTGTTTTTCAGTGTGTGTACCTACGGCAATGCAGGCTGGATGCGCTCCATCATGTGTATTCACATGTGCCCGTACGCTCGCTTTCAATCCGCCATGTTCGACAAAGACACTTTCATCGTTGGCTATGACTCCAGCCGTGGAGAGCAACGCGGCCCACGCCCTCGTAAAAAAGATCCCAAAGAGCTAGGGCTGGGTGATTGCATCGATTGTAACCTTTGTGTGCAAGTCTGCCCGACGGGTATCGATATCCGCGATGGTTTGCAATATGAGTGCATTAACTGTGGCGCATGTATCGATGCTTGTGATGAAACCATGGAAAAGATGAATTACGCAAAAGGCCTTATCAGCTACACCACAGAGCATAAGTTAGAGGGTCATGACGTCGATATTGCACGTCCTAAACTTATTGGTTATGGCGTGGTCATGATTGCCATGTGTGGCCTGTTCTTCTATTTACTCTCGGAAGTCCAGCCGATGCGTCTCGATGTCATTCGAGACCGCACAGAACTGTTTAGAACCAACAGTGATGGCTTGATTGAGAATACCTACACATTGAAAATCCTCAATAAGACTCAGCAACCTGAAACCTACTCATTGTCAGTGACAGGTATTAATGGCATCGAATGGTATGGCAAACAAAAAGTCACGCTGAAAGCGGGGGAAGTGTTTACGTTACCCGTCAGTCTTGCGATTGACCCTTACGAACTCAGCACGCCCGTGGCTAACATTACCTTTGTGCTTGAGCGACAATCCGGTGATGACCAAAAGTCAGTAGAAACAGAAAGTCGATTTATCAGCAAACTCTGATATTTCCATCCATCAAAGGGCGCTAAATAGCGCCCTTTTTTGCTGCCACACATTTTTTACCGCAATCGTCATCCGCCACAGATTCTCTGATACCATCACATATCATCACCTAACCCAAGTGATCCTATGAGCGACGCGCAATTTAACTACCAACAACTGACCCCAGATATGCTGCTTAATGCGCTAGAATCGGTCGGTATTCGTCCCGAATCCGGTTTGCTGGCACTCAACAGCTATGAAAACCGCGTCTATCAATTTCAAGATGAACACCGTCGCCGCTTAGTGACCAAGATTTATCGCCCACAACGTTGGAGCGATGAACAGATCCTCGAAGAACACCAATTTGCACTCGATCTACAAAATGCGGACATTCCCGTTGCTGTGCCAATGAACCTGGGTGGCACGACCTTGTTTAACTATGAAGGCTATCGATTTGCGGTGTTCCCCAGTGTTGGTGGACGTTCTTTTGAAGTCGATAACTGGGATCAACTAGAAATGGTCGGTCGCTTCCTTGGCCGCATTCACCAAGTTGGCACCAGCAGCCCATTCGTGCACCGCCCGACTCTGGGCCTTGAAGAGTACGTTTTCCAACCGCGCCGCGAACTGGAAAACAGCAGCTTCATTCCCATGCACCTAGAAAACAGCTTTTTTTCTGATCTAGACAGACTGATCGGCGTACTGGAGTCTCAGTGGAAAAATAACTGGCCATCCATTCGTCTTCACGGCGACTGTCACCCGAGTAATATTTTGTGGCGAGATGGTCCAATGTTCGTTGATCTCGACGATGCGCGAAATGGCCCTGCCATTCAAGATATCTGGATGCTACTTAACGGCGACCGCAATGATCGCATTGCACAGCTTGATACCATTGCTGAGGCCTATTCAGAATTTCATGATTTTCCGCACCAACAATTGCAACTTATTGAACCTTTACGCGGTCTTAGAATGGTGCATTACATGGCTTGGCTGGCAAAACGTTGGCAAGATCCTGCTTTTCCTCGTGCATTTCCTTGGTTTGGTGAGGCAAAATACTGGGAAAATCAGGTCCTCGCCTTTAAAGAACAATTGGCAGCGCTTGAGGAGCCAGTGCTGTCACTGACGCCTCATTGGTAGGACGACTAATAATTATACTCAGGGAGAAAGAACGTTATGTTGAAGAAACTATTAGCCTTTGCGGCAGTCACAATGTTGGCCTTTTCGGCACACGCAGCACGCTTTAATGCGGGTGAAGATTATCAGGTACTGAATTTACCAAAGACTGAGTCACCAACCGTGACCGAATTCTTTTCTTTCTACTGCCCGCATTGCTTCAAAAGCCAAGGTTTGATGGAAGAACTGAAAAAGCAGATCCCTGAGAATGTTGCCTTCAACAAAAACCATGTTTCATTTATGGGTGGCAATATGGGCAAATCGCTAAGCAAAGCGCAAGCAACAGCGATCATGCTCGGTGTGGAAGACAAAATGATGCCGGTGATTTTTAACCGTATACACCTTTTGCAAAAACCACCACGTAATGACGAAGAATTGCGCCAAATGTTCATCGATGAAGGCGTCGATGCCGAGCAATATGATGGTACCTTCAACAGCTTTGCAGCGAACGCGATGGCAAACCGTTTTGATAAAGGGTTCCAAGCATCAGGCTTGCGTGGCGTGCCCGCGGTTATCGTGAACGGTAAATATCACGTGACGCCAAAAACCGTGAAATCGACCGAGGATTACTTTGAGTTGGTCAACTTCCTACTCACACAGTAAAACAGACAACATCAAAAAAGGGCCGATTGGCCCTTTTTTCGTTTTGGATGTCGTGTTGAACAACCCAGCTTAAGCCGCATTTGATTCTTGGTGTTCACGCGTATCAATTTGCGCATGATGTTCATCATTGTAAATCCCATCTAACACGTCATCTTTTTCCAGCCAGCGCTGATGCAGCCATTGTTGGAATTCGTGCTTGAAGGCTTTGTCGTTAAAGTAGTCACCCCTAATCTTGGCATCAACAGGCAAACTATCTATACGCACGACGACTCTCTTCATCTTTCCGGACAGTAAATCTTTGAACGGCAATTCACGGTTTTCTGGATAGGCCACCGTTACATTGATAATGGCATCAAATTGATCGCCCATTGCACTAAGGGTATAGGCAATCCCGCCAGTCTTTGGCGACAGAAGGTGTTTGAAAGGAGATTGGCTGAGGCGCTGCTTCCGTTCGGTGAAACGGGTACCTTCAACGAAGTTCACCACGGTGGTCGGCGTTTGGCGAAAGCGCTCACAGGATTTACGTGTTGAGGCCAAATCGCTGCCACGTTTTTGTGGGTTTTTGAGCAAATACTGACGTGAATATCGTTTCATGAACGGCATATCTACCGCCCAGCAGGCCATGCCAAGAAAAGGGACATACAACAATTGCTGCTTAAGAAAGAACTTCGCCATGGGGATACGGTTACGAAATACCGAAAAAACAACGATGATGTCAGTCCAACTTAAGTGGTTACAAATCAGCAAATACCAATCATCTTTACTCAGTGATTCACCACCTTGAATGTCCCACTCCACCCCGGATGTCAGGTTCAACATTTTATGATTTAGGGTTGCCCATACCCACATAATGTTATTGCTAAAACGAGTGAGCACACGTTGCAGCACAGGAACGGGCAAAGCCATTTTGATTAACGCTAATACGCAAAGAAGCAAAGAACTCACTGCGGTATTGACGCTGAAAAAAAGCATGTTGAGGAGCAAAAGCAAAGTGATGATTCCAATACGGTAGACTGAATTTTTTATTGAGGCGTAATCATACGCCGCAGCCATAAAAAACACCATTCAGTTACCCAGAGGCCCATCAACTTCTGGTGGGCTAACTCGCCAAAGAGGTCAACTGCTTGAGTAAACGATCCATAGAGCGGTAGCCCAGCGCCTCGGCGAGATGCCCACGCTGAATATGCGGCTCACCAGACAGATCAGCAATGGTGCGCGCCACTTTGATAATGCGATGGTAAGCACGAATAGACAAACCTAGTCGATGCAGTGCGGTTTCAAGAAAATCCGCATCCGCTTTTGATAGCGGGCAATAGGTTTCAATCTCGCGGCTTGATAGCAAACAGTTTGCTTTTCCTGCCCGAGAGAGCATCACCCCTCGCGCTTTTTCGATTCGCGCTTTCACCACGCTGGTGGGCTCGCCGCGATCGCCGCCTTCCGTCAGAGTGCCACGAGGAAGGGCTGGGATTTCGATGGATAGATCAAAGCGATCCAGAAAAGGACCCGACAAGCGATTAAGATACCGCAATGTGGCTTGTGGATTCGACCGCGCTAGTTGGCCTTCGTAATGCCCTGTAGGGCTTGGGTTTAACGCTCCTATCAACTGAAAGCGGGAAGGAAAGCGGGTTTTACTGTTCGCGCGTGAAATCATTACTTCGCCAGATTCCAACGGCTCTCTTAATGAATCTAAGACTTTGCGCTCAAACTCGGGCATCTCATCAAGAAATAGAATACCGTTGTGCGCTAAGGATATCTCACCCGGCTTAGGTACTGTACCGCCGCCAACCAGCGCTGCCATGGAGCTAGAGTGGTGAGGAGCGCGAAACGGACGTTGACGCCAATTGCCTTCGTGTAATGGACGCTCAGTCAGTGAGGTGATGGCGGCTGTTTCCAATGCTTCTGTATCGCTCATGGGTGGCAATAAATCGGCCATTCGCGATGCCAGCATGGTTTTTCCTGTCCCTGGCGGTCCGAGAAAAAGAAGGTTGTGGGAACCTGCCGCTGAGATCTCCAGTGCGCGCTTTCCTTGTTGCTGACCAATAATGTCCTGCAAACAGCGATGATTATCCTGGGGCACAACTTCCATATCATCAGGCTCTTTGAGCATCAAGCTGCCTTGCCCGCTAAGATGACGACACACGGTGTTTAGATCGGGCGCAGATAAATGGATATCACGCCCCACCAAAGCAACCTGCCCACCGTTATCATCCGGTACAACTAAGCTTCTTCCCATTTCCCGACAAACAACCGCGGCAGGTAAAGTGCCTTTTACCGCACGCAGTTGCCCTGAAAGCGCCAATTCACCCACAAATTCGTGCTTAGAGAGCGTTGTCATAGGTATCTGCCCAGAAGCTGCCAAAACCCCTAGCGCGATGGGTAAGTCGAATCGCCCACCGTCTTTGGGTAAATCTGCTGGCGCAAGGTTCACCGTGATACGCCTCGCGGGAAATTCAAAACCTGAATTAACAATGGCGCTACGAACACGGTCGCGGGCTTCTTTCACCGTGGTTTCAGCCAAACCAACGAGGTTAAAGGCTGGTAAACCGTTACTAATATGCACTTCAACAGTGACTTGTGGTGCGCCGACACCCACACAGGCTCGGCTTTGAATAATGGCAAGATTCATAATGCTCAATATTTATCTATTTAACTATCAATTGGTTATGTGCATAAAGAGATAGTATTACTGCATTACGATGCGAGAAATAAAAAAACTGGTCAGTTTTTACTTGTCATGCGACGGACGTCTGTGATACCACTAGGAGCAGACAACATGTATGCAAACAAACGTTGACATAGTCATACATCACCGACACAAATGACGGTAAAAAACACAAAATGAATCAACTCAATCGCGCCCTAGTCATTATTATTTCAATTATCGTGGTGGTACTACCGCGAGGGGCTGCGACGGCGAGAAAATAACACACAAACATCGCAACCAGCCCCCGCATCGAAAGGTTCGGGGGCTTTTTTAACATTGGAAGTCTGGTTGTAATAACGCGTAAGGAAATAGCGGCATGAAACCATATCAAAAAGCAGCGCAAGCCTGCATCTCCCAAACTCAGCGTCAGAGGGGATTGCTATGACAGGTGCACAGTTAGTCGTAAGCGCTTTGCGTCAGCAAGGTGTCTCCACCCTCTTCGGCTATCCGGGTGGAGCAATCATGCCCGTCTACGATGCCCTTTATGACGGCGGTCTTGATCACGTGCTTTGTCGTCATGAACAAGGTGCCGCCATGGCTGCGATCGGTTATGCCCGTTCAACTGGAGGTGTGGGGGTGTGTCTTGCGACATCCGGCCCTGGCGCCACGAACCTGATCACCGGCCTTGCCGATGCCATGATGGACTCCGTGCCGATTGTTGCTATCACAGGTCAGGTTGCTAGCCCTCTTATCGGTACCGACGCCTTCCAAGAAGTTGATGTTCTCGGTTTGTCACTTGCTTGCACCAAACACAGTTTTCTGGTTACCGACCCCAATGATCTTGCGAAAACGTTGGCGGAAGCCTTTGTTGTTGCTAAAGAAGGTCGTCCAGGTCCCGTGCTGGTGGATATCGCTAAAGATGTGCAACTCGGCCAAATTGACAATATGTCGACGGCACAAATCAAGAAGCCATTCGCACCCGACGTCTCTGCCGTGTCTTTGCAAGAAGCCAATGCGCTGATAGCAGCCAGCAAACAGCCTATCGTGTATGTCGGCGGTGGCGTACAACTGGCGCATGCTACGGACACCTTGCGCCAATTTCTTAATCACAGCCAAATCCCAGCCACTTGCACCTTGAAGGGGCTGGGATCGGTTCATCGAGATTACCCGTACTACTTAGGTATGCTCGGTATGCATGGCACCAAAGCTGCCAACCTTGCGGTTCAGCAATCAGATTTACTGATTGTTATCGGTGCGCGTTTTGACGACCGAGTGACAGGCAAGCTCGATACCTTCGCGCCAAATGCAACCGTGGTGCATATTGATATCGATGCGGCAGAGTTTAATAAACTGCGCCGTGCTAACGTCGCCCTTCGCGGTGAACTCAACACGGTGTTACCGCAGCTTGGCGAACCCGCAGACATATCAGAATGGCAAACGACAATTAGCACGATGATGACCGACTTCGGTTGGCGTTATGATCATCCAGGTGAGGCGATTTATGCACCACTGCTGCTCAATCAACTGTCTGACATGATGCCGGACTCAACCGTGGTTGCCACGGATGTTGGCCAACACCAAATGTGGGTAGCGCAGCACGTTCAGCCACGACGTCCGGAGAACTTACTCACCTCAGCTGGGCTAGGCACGATGGGGTTTGGTTTACCTGCGGCGATGGGCGCCAAAATGGCACGTCCAGACGATGAGGTTGTGTTAGTTTCGGGAGATGGTTCGTTTATGATGAACGTTCAGGAGCTTGGCACGCTAAAACGGCGTAATATACCCGTCAAAATGGTCCTGCTGGATAACCAGCGTTTGGGGATGGTTCGTCAGTGGCAAGAGCTGTTTTTCGACAAACGCTTTAGTGAGACCAATCTGTCTGACAACCCGGATTTTGTCAGGCTCGCAAGCGCCTTTAACATCCCAGGCAAAACCATTACCAGAAAAGACGAAGTCATCCCTGCACTGCAGGCGATGCTAGCAAGTGACACAGCCTATCTGTTACATGTTGCTATCTCAGAGGAAGAGAACGTATGGCCGCTGGTTCCGCCTGGCGCCGCCAACCAGGATATGTTGGAGAGAACATGAGTCAATCTCACACCCTGCTTATCGGCGCAGATGACAAGCCCGAACTGCTTGAACGCTTATTGCGCATTGTGCGTCACCGAGGTTTTCGCCTCACCAGTTTGGACATGCATCATACCGACGACTGCAATGTGGTTGAAATTACCTTGCAAGTCACGAGCGATCGCCCTATCGCCAATCTTCAAAGCCAATTAGACAAGTTATGGGATGTCTCGCACGTACGTCTGCTCCCACAAGAACAACAGTAATGCGTTATCTAAAAGGATTAAAATAATGGCAAACACAGCGGATTATATTTGGTCAAACGGTGAACTCATTCCTTGGCAAGATGCCAAGGTTCACGTTCTGACTCACGCCATGCATTATGGCACCTCCGTATTTGAAGGCATTCGTTGCTACGATACGCCGAATGGTCCCATCGTATTCCGCCACCGCGAGCACATGCAGCGTCTTAAAGACAGCGCAAAAATATACCGCTTTCCTATCCCATATAGTGTTGATGAGCTGATGGAAGCGTGTCGCGAAACGCTTCGTGCCAACAAACTCAACTCCGCGTATATCCGCCCGTTAGGTTTTATCGGCAACGTGGGTTTAGGTGTGTGTCCGCCGCCAGAAACTGAAATGGATATCATCATTGCCGCGTTTAGCTGGGGTTCGTACCTTGGTGAAGAAGCGCTGGCTAACGGTGTCGATGCCATGATTTCAAGTTGGAACCGTGCTGCGCCAAACACCATTCCAACCGCGGCTAAAGCTGGTGGTAACTACCTCTCTAGCCTATTGGTCGGCGGCGAAGCTCGCCGTCATGGTTACGCAGAGGGCATTGCATTAAGTGTCGATGGTTACCTGTCTGAAGGTGCAGGTGAAAACCTGTTTGTGATCAGAAATGGTGTGATTTCAACACCGCCCGCCACCAGCGCTATATTGCCAGGCATTACTCGTGATTCGATCATGATTTTGGCCCGAGAAATGGGCTATGACGTCCGCGAAGAGAACATTGCCCGTGAAGCTCTCTATCTTGCCGATGAAGTATTCATGACAGGCACCGCCGCAGAAATTGTACCAGTACGCAGCGTTGATCAGATCACTGTCGGTGAAGGTGCACGCGGCCCAATCACTGAACAAGTACAATCCGCATTCTTTGGTCTGTTTAATGGCCAAACAGAAGATAAGTGGGGGTGGCTCGATCCCGTCACCCCACAAACCAAATAAGTAGTTTAAGAGGACAAGGAAATGCCTAAGTATCGTTCAGCCACCACTACCCACGGCCGTAACATGGCCGGAGCACGCGCCCTTTGGCGTGCAACTGGCGTAAAAGATGAAGATTTCGGTAAACCTATCATTGCTGTGGTGAACTCATTCACCCAATTCGTACCGGGTCACGTTCACTTAAAAGACATGGGCCAACTGGTTGCACGCGAGATTGAAGAAGCAGGCGGCATCGCTAAAGAATTCAATACTATCGCCGTTGATGATGGTATCGCGATGGGCCACGGCGGCATGCTGTACAGCTTACCATCACGTGAGTTGATTGCCGATTCCGTCGAATACATGGTGAATGCGCACTGCGCGGATGCCATGGTCTGTATCTCTAACTGTGACAAAATCACCCCAGGAATGCTGATGGCAGCGATGCGCATCAATATCCCTGTGATCTTTGTTTCAGGCGGCCCAATGGAAGCGGGTAAAACCAAGCTATCAGATCAGATCTTAAAGCTGGATCTGGTTGATGCGATGATCCAAGGCGCTGATCCGAAAGTGTCTGATGAGCAAAGCGAGCAGATCGAACGATCAGCCTGCCCAACTTGTGGTTCTTGCTCAGGCATGTTCACTGCTAACTCCATGAACTGTTTGACTGAAGCGTTAGGTCTTAGTCAGCCAGGTAATGGTTCAATGTTGGCAACACACGCTGACCGTGAGCAATTGTTCCTTAAGGCTGGCCAACGCATTGTTGAACTAACCAAGCGTTACTACGAACAAGATGACGAATCAGCCTTGCCACGCACGATTGCTAGCCGAGCAGCATTTGAAAACGCAACGGCGCTTGATATCGCCATGGGCGGCTCAAGTAACACAGTGCTTCACCTGATAGCAGCCGCTCAAGAGGGTGAAATAGATTTTGACTTGGACGACATCGATCGCATGTCTCGCCTTGTTCCACATCTTTGCAAAGTGGCGCCCTCAACGCCGAAATACCACATGGAAGATGTTCACCGCGCAGGTGGTGTAATCGCTATCCTTGGCGAATTGGCGCGGGCGAATTTGCTCCACACTGATGTGCCAACCGTACTTGGTCAAACCATGGCTGACACCATTGCGCAGTACGACATCATGGTTACCGAAGATGAAGACGTAAAAGCCTTCTTCCGTGCCGGCCCTGCAGGTATTCGCACCACCAAAGCCTTCTCACAAAGCTGTCGCTGGGACACGCTTGACGATGACCGTGAAAATGGTTGTATTCGTACCCGTGAAAATGCATTCAGCCAAGAAGGTGGTTTAGCAGTACTGAGCGGCAATCTTGCACAAGATGGCTGTATTGTTAAAACCGCGGGTGTTGATGAAGAAAACCTTGTTTTCCGCGGCCCAGCACATGTGTTTGAAGCACAAGAAGATGCAGTAAACGGCATATTATCTGGCGCAGTGAAAGCAGGCGAAGTGGTAGTGATCCGCTACGAAGGCCCGAAAGGTGGCCCAGGTATGCAGGAAATGCTGTATCCAACCACTTACCTTAAATCGATGGGGCTAGGAAAAGCGTGTGCATTGGTCACTGACGGTCGCTTCTCTGGTGGCACCAGCGGTCTGTCTATCGGTCACGTATCCCCAGAAGCCGCAAGTGGTGGTGTTATTGGTTTGGTCCAGCAAGGCGATATCGTTGCTATCGACATCCCTAACCGTTCCATCGTACTCGAAGTCGATGATGCGGAACTTGCCACGCGCCGCACTGACGCAAATGCTCGCGGCTGGAAGCCCGTGTCACGTGAGCGCGTCGTGTCCCTTGCCCTAAAAGCGTATGCCAGCTTGGCAACCAGCGCAGACAAAGGCGCTGTACGAGACAAAAGCAAGCTGGAGGATTAATCATGACGCAGGCCCGCCAATCCCATGTATCCGTTCCACTGAGTAATGCTGAGTATCTTCGCGATATTTTGCGTGCGCCCATTTATGAAGTGGCTATCGTTAGCCCACTTCAGAACATGCCACGCATTTCAAAGCGTCTGGATAATCACATCCAGTTAAAGCGCGAAGACCGTCAACCGGTACATTCGTTTAAATTGCGCGGTGCCTACAACATGATGGCGCAGCTGTCTGATGCACAGAAAAAAGCTGGGGTGATTGCTGCCTCTGCCGGTAATCATGCACAAGGCGTAGCCATGTCAGGCCACAAACTAGGGATCAGCGCCACCATCGTCATGCCACGCACCACCCCCGACATCAAAGTTGCTGGCGTTCGTAGTTTTGGCGGTAACGTTGTGCTGCACGGAAATAACTTTGATGAAGCCAAAATAAAAGCCATAGAGCTTGCCAATGAGCACGGCTACACCTTTGTTGCGCCGTTTGACCACCCCGCCATCATTGCAGGGCAAGGTACCATCGGTTTGGAGTTACTTCAGCAAAACGGGCATCTTGACTATATTTTCTTGCCTGTCGGCGGTGGCGGTATCGCAGCAGGTGTGGCGGTGATCGTTAAGCAGCTCATGCCACATATCAAAGTCATCGGCGTAGAAGCAGAAGACTCTGCCTGCCTGAAAGCCGCGATGGATGCGGGTGAGCCAGTGACACTCGACAATGTTGGCACGTTTGCCGATGGCGTCGCAGTGAAACGCATTGGTGATGAAACGTTCCGAGTCTGTCAGCAACATCTCGATGACGTCATCACGGTGTCTAGCGATGAAATCTGCGCAGCAATGAAAGACATTTTCGAAGATACCCGTGCCATCTCTGAGCCTTCAGGGGCATTGTCTTTGGCAGGGCTTAAGCGCTATACCGAGCAGCATCAGCTGAAAGGGAAAAACATGGCGTCTATCTTGTCTGGCGCCAATTTGAATTTCCACACTCTTCGTTATGTCTCTGAGCGCGCGGAACTGGGTGAGAAGCGTGAAGGTTTGTTGGCGGTGACGATTCCTGAACGCACGGGCGCTTTCCTCGATTTTTGTAAAATCTTGGGGGGTCGTGCAGTGACTGAATTTAATTACCGCTATAGCGACGATGCATTGGCAAATATCTTTGTCGGTGTGCGCTTAACGAATGGCCAGGAAGAACTCGATAGCATCATCTCCGATCTACAAAAAGGTGGCTATCCCGTGCAGGATTTGTCTGACGATGAAATGGCGAAAGTACATATTCGCTATATGATTGGCGGACGTCCAACCAAAGTGATGAATGAACGCTTATATAGCTTTGAGTTCCCAGAATATCCGGGTGCCCTACTACGCTTTTTGAATACGCTGGGTACGCATTGGAATATCAGCATGTTTAATTATCGCAATCATGGTGCTGACTATGGACGCGTATTATGTGGCTTCGAGCTAGAAGATAAAGACTTGCTTTCATTTACTGCGCATCTCAAAGAATTGGGTTATGGCTGGAAGGACGAGACAGAAAGCCCCTCTTACCGTTTCTTCTTGTCTAAGGATAGCTAAGTAAGCCAAAGGAACAATGCGGTTCACAAACAAGAAAAAGCCCAGCATTCGCTGGGCTTTTAGTTTCTTATTTCTTTATTCATCGTTATCCGATGACTTCATGATCACCATGTACTCTGCCAGTAACAAAGCCTGATCCATCACGAGGTTACGCGCCGAAAGAGGGAGCTGATTGAATAACAAAAGTAAATTATTCAGATCATCTCTATGCGTAAACGCGATATCACTTCGCGTACTTTCGCCGTATAGAAACCAATTTAACGGACGGCCTGTTACGTCAGCAATCGTAGCAAGTGAAGAGACCTTAGGTTCAGTCTTGCCTGACTCAATATCTAAATAAGTCTGCCGCGCCACATCAAGATGCTGCGCCATTTCCACTTGCGTGATCTCTCGATACTCTCGCGCTTCTCTGATGCGCAGTGCAACGTGAGATTTGACAATCAACATCGCAATCTTGCCCCACAACTCTTTGTCACAGCATCAGGTGATTTACACCTGTATCTGTCACACTCTCTACTGCTAGATCCTGCATTATGCACAGCGCAGTCGCGTTCACATGTAAAGCATCGTTGAATTGTGAAACTGGGCCGCCGTTGCCTAAGCCAGATGACAAGGCTTTCGTGCAATACCTATTTTGGCAGGCAAGGCTTGGCAAAGCCTACCAAGTAAGTAAGTGCTTAACCTCTTTGCGCAGATTTGGAGTAATTAACCAAGAATGAAGCCATGTTAACGCTCTGATTGAGAATGGCGGTTCTTGCTTCGTGGGGCAATTTTGAGAAGTGCTCTAGAAGGCGATTAACGTCCTGCTTATACTGCACGTCGTGCAATTCAACATCCGCATCACCATAAACGAACCATACTAAAGGACGTTCAGTGATTTCGGCTATCTCAGACAACATGCGGACACGCGGTTCGGTTTTACCCGTCTCAATGTCTAAATAGGTTTGGCGTGCTACATCAAGCAATTTCGCCATTTTCACCTGGGTAATCCCTTTCCACTCACGGGCTTCTTTAATGCGTTTTGCTACTTGTGATTTCGAATCGATCATCATTCACTCCCTACGACTTACAGCTCTGGTTGTTTTTTTGCTGCTTTATCGACAATATGCACAATACGCGCCAACTATTCAGACATTAATAATTAGAATAAAAATCAATTAGTTGAGTTTGGAATGCACATATGTGCTTATCTTTCTAGGCGAGGTGTCTTGTTATAGATGCGAAATGATTTGCAAAATGCAAATATCGTGACCGATTTCCAAGTTGCAAATAGCAACGAATGTATTTTATGTCTTACATTGGAGACAAAAAAGGAGCTTGCGCTCCTTTTGAGGTTTTTGTTGTTTAGTCTTTCTTCAGTGCTTACTCAACAGTCACCGCTTTTGCCAGGTTACGAGGCTGATCAACGTCCGTACCTTTGATCAATGCAACATGATACGACAGCAACTGCATAGGAACCGTATAGAAAATAGGCGCACATACCTCATCAACATGCGGCATAGGAATGATTGTCATGCCATCACTTTCCTGAAATCCCGCAGATTCATCAGCAAACACATACAATTGACCGCCACGGGCTCGCACCTCTTCAATGTTAGATTTGAGCTTTTCTAACAGTTCATTGTTTGGTGCTATCACAATAACGGGCATATCTGCATCAATCAGTGCCAAAGGTCCGTGCTTGAGTTCACCGGCTGCATAGGCCTCCGCATGAATATAGGAAATCTCTTTTAACTTCAAAGAGGCTTCCATCGCAATAGGATAAAACTCGCCACGGCCTAAAAACAGTGCGTGGTGTTTATCAGCAAAATCTTCCGCAAGCGCTTCAATTTGTTTGTCAAAGGTCAGTGCCTGTTCGATTTGAGCCGGAAGTCGGTGTAGCGATTTAACAATCTCTGCTTCTTTTTCTGCGCTAACCGTGCCTTTCTCCTTGCCGAGCGCGGTTACCATCATCAGTAGCGCTGTGAGCTGCGTAGTAAAGGCTTTTGTCGAAGCGACACCAATTTCTGTTCCCGCGCGAGTCATGATGGCAATGTCAGATTCTCGCACCAATGAAGAACCCGCCACATTACACACTGTCATCGCGGCCATGAACCCACGTTCTTTCGCCAATCGAAGCGCAGCCAAGGTGTCTGCTGTCTCCCCGGATTGAGAAAGGGTGATTAATACGCTATTTGGACGCGTGACGAAGTTGCGATAGCGAAACTCTGAGGCAATCTCAACATCACAGCTAACACCTGCAATGGATTCAAACCAATAGCGCGCCACCATTCCAGCATTGTAAGACGTACCACATGCAATGATTTGGATATGCTCAGCTTTTTGTAAGATCTCTTTCGCGCCATGACCCAAGCTTTCCACCAGCACCGAATTTGCATCAATGCGCCCTTCTAAGGTGTTGATAATAGCCGAGGGCTGCTCAAAGGTTTCTTTTTGCATGTAGTGTCGATACTTCCCTTTATCGGCAGCATCATGCTCTGCGGTTGATTCGTGAATGGTACGTTCAACCGCATTGCCTTCAACATCAAAAATATCAACAGCACGACGAGTGATTTCAGCGATATCGCCTTCTTCTAAAAATAGAAAACGACGAGTGACATTCAAAAGTGCCAACTGATCAGAGGCCAAAAAGTTTTCACCGATACCCAGCCCAATCACCAATGGGCTACCAGAGCGCGCAGCGATAAGGCGCTCTGGATCACGTCTATCCATCACGACAGTGCCATAGGCACCATGCAATTGCGCGACCGTGCGTTGAAACGCATCCAATAGCGAACCGCCTTGCTCCAATTCCCAATGAACAAGGTGAGCGATCACTTCGGTATCTGTTTGTGAGGTAAACACGTAACCACGTTGAGTTAAGATCTCTCGAAGAGGTTCATGGTTTTCGATAATGCCATTGTGAACAACAGCAATATTTTCACCTGACATGTGCGGGTGGGCGTTTTCTTCACTTGGCTCACCATGTGTCGCCCAGCGTGTATGGGCAATACCAGTACCACCCAAAACAGGCTGCGCATCAAGCGCATCAGCCAATATTTGAACTTTACCCAAACGGCGCAGACGATTAAGTTGATGCTCTGCATCAACGACAGCCAAGCCGGCCGAGTCATAGCCGCGATATTCCAAACGGCGTAAACCTTCAACCAGTATTTCCGCCACATCCCTTTGCGCTACCGCGCCCACAATTCCACACATAACTTTCCCCGTCTAATTAGGGGCGCAGATCACCTCTGTGCCCGTCTTTTCAATGGCTTGTTTGGTGGTGGTATCTATATTGTTGTCAGTGATAACAGTCGTAATGACATCCCAAGGGAGTTCTAGGTTTGGTATCTTTCGCCCTATTTTATCGGACTCAATCAACACCACCACCTCTCGAGACACCTCTGACATGACGCGGCTCAAACCAACTATTTCATTGAAAGTCGTTGTACCGCGATTGACGTCTATCCCATCAGCACCAATAAACAACTGGTCAAAATCATAAGCGCGCAATGCCTGCTCTGCGACTTGCCCTTGAAACGCTTCAGAGTGCGGGTCCCACGTGCCACCTGTCATTAACAGTGTCGGCTCGTTTTCCAGCTCTTTGATGGCTTGGGCAACGTTCAGTGAATTAGTCATCACTACGAGCCCACGTTTTTGATTTAACAAAGGGATCAGCGCTGCGGTTGTCGAACCACTGTCCACCACTATACGATTATGGTCGCGAATTCGACTTGCCGCCATTTTTGCTATCGCTAACTTTTGATCTGAAACTTTTACAGCATTTTCCGAAACCATTTCATGAGGAATAGGGACTGCACCACCATATCGACGAAGCAAAATTCCATTTTTCTCAAGCTCAGCAAGGTCTTTGCGTATCGTGACCTCTGATGTTTCAAACAAAGATGAAAGCTCGTCTACACTCACTTTTCCTTGTTCGCTCAGCATGGCAACAATCGCATGGCGACGTTGTTGAGTATTACGTTTCGACATGTAACCACCAAACTTTCGTTTCGAAAGATAATATGACTTTTGAAATAAAGATCAAGAATGAAATGCGAGACATATCACCAAGGGTATGATCAGTCGCACAAAAAAGAATTATACAAAGAGTTAACGCGTCATAGGGAGGAATTAAAGCGAGATAATGGGAAAGTATAGATATAAAAAAAGAGCAGGCTTAATTAAAGGCCTGCTCTTTTTATATGGTGCGGAAGGAGAGACTTGAACTCTCACACCTTGCGGCGCCAGAACCTAAAT
>NZ_JBGONO010000037.1:0-34773 GCF_041439165.1 Enterovibrio sp. FF113
GCAGGCGGGCATTCTACTGATTGGGTCGTTAACGTCAAGCGTTTATTTCCATTCAATTTTGAAGCCGTTTTCGCCGTACTGATTGGACTGTTTGTTCCGTGTGGAGCAGGTCGCCGTGTCAGTGAGGTCGCATTATAGGGAGGCTTGAGATCTTGGCAAGGGCTTTCTGTGAAAAACATCACGAAAAATGCACGCTCGAGCACTAATTGAGCAAATTGGTGTGTTTTGATACAGAAGTAGGTATTGATAGGTTTTTAGGGCTTCCTGAACGGTCATTCCAGGAGACACTTACAATAAGTACCTTCGCGTAGGTTTCTTCAACACCAGCAGCATTGTTATTCTTTAGTACTCCTTCCGACGCCACATTTAACGCTAAAGAGAAAGGGCTATCAATGTCCAGCGTTAGCTTACAATCCGTTATGTCAGCTAACGTTTTATCAGCGCAGCTAGAACCAATCGTGTTAAAGCTTTGAAGCATGGCAATTTGCGTTTCAGCTGTATGGGTCGCTTTAACAAACATACCAGAATTCGCTTTTTCTACCTCTAAATAGCTATATAGCTTTAGTGTTCCAACTCCAGACATTACAACAATGAAAATAGAGATCAGTACTTCTACCAATGAAAAGCCACGATTAAAAGTCATGGATGCTTCCTTTTAGTATCCTTGGTACACCGGATCCCCCTGGTGAGGGATCTTTGCCTTCGTCATACCCAGGCTTGAATGAGCCTTTCACAAGTGAGGTAGACCCAGGAACATCGATCAGATAGCTCCCTTCACTTTCATAGGATCCATGAAAGTAAAACGGCAACTTGCCCCATTTACTTGAGTCATTTTTATACTCAAGAATTAGCTCAGCACAAAGGGAAGACATCGCCCCTTCTTTACATAAGTTATGACCCGTACCATCTGTTTTTTGATATGACCCCCAAGAATCTGCGAGGCTTGCTTCTGGGTAATCAACCGTAAACTGAAAAATAGTCCCTTGAAATGTAAAGGCGTCTTTAGCCCCGACTATGCCATTTTTTATCACAATGAGCGGATGACTTTCGCCACTTCCTGCTCCGGATAACCCTGCTATAAAACAGTCTCCATCAACCCAAATCTTCTTTTTACCCGCATCAACTTCAGTCTTTATCGCGCTACCGCAATTGCTAACCTCCTCTCTATCTGAAATTGCAGAGCCAGTGGTTATTGTAACGTCGAACGTCTTTTTTACACTTACCCAATTTTCTTTGGGTGTCTCAAATAAGTCCTGGAAAACATCGATATTTTCTTGATTATCCAATATGTCAGATTCAAATTTATTGGTGACTGGATCAGTTTGTGGGGGGATATGAGTACTGAAGCTTTCATGGCACCGCTCATTCGTTCCGGTCAATGCCGATTTGAATTCGGCTGAACTTTCACCGACATCAATCGTGACATCTCCACCAGCAATGATGGCAATGCATTCATATATACCAATGTCGCCATCGGTACCTACTTTGTCGCCTTTCGCCGGTATCCAAGCATTACCGCCATCTATAACCAAGCTGCCCGAGGTTTTGAATGCTGCAGCCGTAGCTCCACCAGATTTAACCAAAACACTCTGTACGGCAAAACCAGATGAGGCACTTAATGTCCAATGTGTTGTGTTATCAGTAAATGAAATACTGCTGTTTGTCGGAGCTTTACAAACATCAAATACCGACATGCTGAAATCAGTACTTTTGGGATTTACTTCCTTTTGTTCAAATACAGCAATTGCACAATCTAGTCCTGCTTTAGCATTAGCTCTTTGCTGAGCATCAACAAACAGGTTTTGTGACTTTTTGATATCTGAAAATCCAGAGCTTCCAACAGCAGCAGCAAACAGCGCAATGATTAGCACTATTCCGCTAACGACGGCTAGCGTAGCCATTCCTTTTTGGTTTTTCATGCATTAGCCATCCACATTGGGTACTACAACGGAAAAATTAACCGTATCAGTTATCGAGCTGTCTACTTTCAATGACGCTTTGATCTCTATATCAATAGATTGGAGCCGATTCGTATTGGAGCCAACTGAGTTATAGCTGCTTCTTTGGAAAGTCAGCGTATTAACAACAACCCTGTCGAAAGTCATATCTTGCCAATATCCACTTGTGCCGCCATCAGAGCTACCACTGGCGCAGTTCCAATTCGTAAGTCCTTTCCAATTCTCATAAACTTCAATCACAGGATTATTTTTGCTGTCTTGCCCTAGTCTGTAACCCTTCGCATCATCTTTATTTAGTAACAAAGCACCCGAGCGTTTATCGTGGTTATAGGCAAAAAGAATACACCCTCCAGCGTCCGTTTCTGACGCGCTGTCATCAATCAAAATTGAAGAAGAATTACCCATTGAATCCGACAACATAAAGACATTGGTTGACACGCAGTCAAAGCAGAAGCCAGCCCTTTTTACTTCGTTACTTATCGTCGTTGCCAACATATTCAATTGAGTATGGAGAAAGTCTCTTTGTAGCTGCTGAGTCCCCATTGTGGTGTTAACCGAAAACAAGGCGAGAGAGGAGGTAAGAACAATAAGACTGACCGTTAGGCCAATCATCATTTCTATGAGGGTGTAACCGTATACAAAGGTTTTTTTCATGATGGGCAAGCATCCCAATCACTCACAGATGTGTTACTGCATCCTTTTAAACCAGAATATCGTCTAATCAAAATGCCCGACTCTTTTCCAATTTCGGCTCCAGCAGCAAGCTTAAGTGTCGAGTTCGTGGAGGGCAGGCCTGTCATATGAGAGAAATAAAATAGCTTTGTAGGTTCAATTTTCACTGGAAATTGAACAGTAACCAAATCATCGATTTCGAGAAACACTTTTTGCAGGCCTTCGTTTTCCGAACAGGAAAAATTTTCAACTTCAGGTATTTCGCTTAGACCAATACAGCCACCAGACTCATTGGAAACAGGGATGTAATGTACATAGACATTACGATGACGTTTTAACGACTCCGACTGCCCGACTTCCAAAACCGAGAGCAACTGCATAGTAGTACTTTCAACCTTAGCTGTCTTATGGGATGAAACATACGTAGGGACAGCAACCGCTGTGACCACTGCCAGTACTGACAAGGTTGTTATCATTTCAATTAAACTCAATCCGAGCTGTCGATTCCATTTACCCACACTGAGCATCCATTTATTCTTACATTGCTTGTCTGGATGCTAACACAGAGATAATTTATCCCTCTGGTACGTAAGCAAATATCCTGCATAGCGAAACAATTAATGACACTGAGAACTCGAACGTTTCAAACTGGTATGACGTTGATCGAAATATTGGTAGCCGTGGCCATTATCGGTGCCATCGCAGCGATCTCTGTTCCGGCCTTCGGACAATATGTAATTAAGTCAGAAAGAAGCCGTGTACAGACGGACCTTTATCAACTGCAAGTTTGGGTAGAACAACAGTACACAATTGATGGGGCTTATCCTGACGCAATCAATTGCACAAGCTGTCAATTGTCTGACGAATACTCTTTCAGTATTGAGGTGGGAGGTGAAGGCAATAATGCTTACAAGATAAAGGCCACGCCTAAAGCAACCTCTAAACAAAAAAATGATTCCGATTGCTATACCATGGTCATCAACGCTGGATCTGATCAGTCGAATCAAAACAAAGATGGTGGGGCTCTAAGCAACAATAAATGCTGGATATAAAAAAGCCGGCGAGTATAACGTCGCCGGCTTTTCATTTGTTACTTTCTAGCTTGTCAGGTCATCAAAGAATTTCTTCACGCCATCAAAGAAGCCTTCAGATTTAGGTTTGTGCTTTTTAGCTGCACTCCCACCCAGGGTTTCTTCAAACTCACGTAGTAATTCTTTTTGCTTGTTGCTTAGGTTAACTGGGGTTTCAACCACCAGCTTACAGATTAAATCACCTAGACCACCACCACGAACCGACTGAACACCTTTACCCCGCATGCGGAACATACGACCCGTTTGGGTTTCAGTAGGTACTTTCAGACTTACTCGACCGTCAAGTGTTGGGACTTCAACTTCACCACCCAATGCTGCCATGGTAAAGCTGACTGGCACTTCACAGTAAAGGTTGTTGCCATCACGCGTGAATATATGGTGATCGCGAACATGCACCTGAACATACAAGTCGCCTGCTGGCGCACCGTATTCTCCTGCTTCACCTTCACCCGTCAGACGGATACGGTCGCCCGTGTCGACACCTGCAGGGATTTTAACGCTAAGAGTTTTGGTTTTTTGAACTCGACCTTGACCATGGCAACTGTCACACGGATCTTTGATGATTTTTCCGCGACCATGACAGGTTGGACAAGTCTGCTGCACAGCAAAGAAACCCTGACGCATTTGTACTTGGCCTTGGCCATGACACGTACCACAGGTTTGTGGTGATGAACCCGGTTTTGCACCACTGCCACCGCAAGGATCACAGCTAACATAAGTCGGAACATCAATTTCTTTGCTCACGCCGCGAACAGCTTCTTCCAGTGTGAGTTCCATGTTGTAGCGCAAATCGGCACCGCGTTGAGCACGAGCCTGACCGCCACGACGACCACCGCCACCAAAAATATCACCGAACACATCGCCGAAGATATCGCTGAAGTCTGCGTTGCCGCCGCCACCGAAGCCGCCCCCTCCGCCACCTTGTTCAAAGGCCGCATGACCATATTGGTCGTAAGCTGCACGCTTTTGCGCATCAGTCAGTATCTCATACGCGAGTTTGACTTCTTTAAACTTATCCGTCGCCGTCTCGTCACCTGGATTTTTATCCGGGTGGTACTTCATCGCCAGACGCTTGTACGCTTTTTTAATGTCGCGTTCACTGGCGTCACGGCTTACGCCAAGTACTTCATAAAAATCACGTTTTGACATGTTTTACTTGTCACCTGTTTTTAGACCAAGCGAACATTAACCCGCTTCGCATCATACAACTACGGGCGGAGGAGATTTCTCCTACGCCCGTGCAAAATAAAACGGCTAATCAGCTAGTCTTATTTTTTGTCGTCTTTGACTTCTTCAAACTCTGCATCGACAACATCGTCGTCTTGCTTAGTTTCTTCACCGGCATCTTGTGACTGAGCTTTTTGCTGTGCCACTTCCATCAGCTTTTGAGATGCTGCAATAAGAGCCTGAACTTTAGCGTCAATGGCTTCTTTATCTTCGCCCTTGCGCGCTTCTTCCAGTTCACTGATTGCTGCTTCGATTTTCTCTTTCTCATCGGCTGGCAGAGCATCGCCTGCTTCTTCAACTTGCTTGCGAGTACCGTGAACTAGCTGGTCAGCTTGGTTGCGAGCAGTAACAAGTTCTTCGAACTTCTTATCTGTTTCTTTATTCGCTTCCGCTTCCTGAACCATTTTTTCAATTTCGTCGTCGCTCAGACCACCAGATGCTTGAATCGTGATCTTCTGCTCTTTGCCCGAACTCTTGTCTTTCGCAGATACATGCAAAATACCATCAGCATCCAAATCGAACGTTACTTCAATTTGTGGCATGCCGCGTGGAGCTGGGTTGATGCCTTCTAGGTTAAATTGGCCCAGAGACTTGTTGTACGTCGACTGCTTACGCTCACCCTGTAGTACGTGGATAGTTACCGCATTTTGGTTGTCGTCAGCTGTTGAGAACACTTGGTTAGCTTTCGTTGGGATCGTCGTGTTCTTCTCAATCAACTTAGTCATCACGCCGCCCATGGTTTCGATACCCAAAGACAGTGGTGTTACGTCAAGTAGAAGAACATCTTTGACTTCGCCCGACAATACGCCGCCCTGTACTGCAGCGCCAACAGCTACTGCTTCATCAGGGTTCACGTCTTTACGTGGCTCTTTACCAAAGAATTCCGTTACTTTAGCTTGAACCATTGGCATACGTGTTTGACCACCCACCAAGATAACGTCATTGATGTCGTTAACAGACAAGTCTGCATCAGCAAGCGCAACTTTCAATGGCTCAAGTGAACGAAGAACAAGATCTTCAACCAGTGACTCAAGCTTCGCGCGAGTCACTTTGATATTCATGTGCTTAGGACCGTTCGCATCTGCTGTAACGTATGGCAGGTTTACGTCGGTTTGCTGTGCTGAAGACAGTTCAATTTTCGCTTTTTCTGCTGCTTCTTTAACACGCTGCATTGCTAGCGGGTCTTTACGCAGATCGATACCTTGGTCTTTCTTGAACTCGTCAACCAAGTAGTTGATCAGACGGTTATCAAAGTCTTCACCACCTAGGTGAGTGTCACCGTTGGTTGCAAGAACTTCGAAGGTTTTCTCGCCTTCAACTTCGTCGATTTCGATAATAGAGATATCGAAAGTACCACCACCAAGGTCGTAAACCGCGATAGTGCGATCGCCGCCTTCTTTATCCAAACCGTATGCCAGAGCAGCTGCGGTTGGTTCATTGATGATACGTTTTACTTCTAGACCTGCAATACGGCCAGCATCTTTAGTTGCTTGACGCTGCGCATCGTTAAAGTACGCAGGTACGGTGATAACAGCACCCGTTACTTCCTCACCTAGGAAGTCTTCTGCTGTTTTCTTCATTTTCTTAAGAACTTCAGCCGATACCTGAGGAGCTGCCATTTTTTGGCCTTTCGCTTCTACCCAAGCATCACCGTTGTCAGCTTTCACAATTTTGAAAGGCATGATTTCGATGTCACGTTGAACTTCTTCATCTTCGAAGCGACGACCAATCAGTCGTTTAATTGCATACAGCGTATTTTCTGGGTTAGTGACAGCCTGACGTTTTGCTGGCTGACCTACCAAAATTTCACCGTCCTGGGTGTACGCGATGATTGATGGCGTTGTGCGATCGCCTTCCGCGTTTTCAATTACGCGTGGCTTGTCACCGTCCAGTACTGCTACACATGAATTGGTGGTACCCAAGTCAATACCAATGATCTTACCCATTTGGTTTTCTCCGAAATTCGTCTTACGTCTATGTTGCGTTACCCCTTATATGGGGGTCGCGATAAAGGGTTCAACCCTGCACAAGAAAAATTTTTAATTTTCTTTAGATGCACAATAAATAGGGGCGGCTTTACCGCTTTCAAGGGGCAAAAAGAAAAAAACCCGCAAAAAGCGGGTTTTTATTTAAAACGGACGATTATGCTTGCTCGTCAACGTTGCCTGATGCGGCTTTCGAGACCATCACCATTGCAGGGCGTACAACTCGACCATTCAGTTCATAGCCCTTTTGCATCACCAACATCACAGTGTTAGGTGCATGCTCTGCACTTTCCTGAATAGACATTGCCTGATGGAATTCTGGGTTGAACGGTTCGCCGTGAGGGTTTAACTCTTTCAGGCCAAACTTCTCGATAGTGCCTTGCATCGTTTTCAGCGTAAGCTCGATGCCTTCCAGCATTGGCTTAATGGCGTCATCGTTTCTATCTGCCAGCTCAACCGCACGCTCCATATTATCAATAACAGGGAGTAGCTCACCCGCAAATCGTTCCAACGCATATTTGCGCGCTTTATCGATTTCTTGCTCAGTACGGCGGCGCATGTTTTCTACGTCAGCACGAGCACGCAATACACTGTCTTGCTGCTCTCCAACTTTGGCTTCACTTTCTTCAAGTGCCGCTTCAAGTTCTGCAATCCGGCTAATCATTGCATCTGCTTCAGCATCTAGAACATTTTCATTTTTTGCTTCAACAGTTTCGTTTTGCAATTCGTCTTCCTGGATCTTGTTTTCTTCTTTGTTCATGCTCTCTCCGACACAATACTCTGTGTTGAAACCCACATTGTTAAGCAATGGGGCAACAATCTCGACGGTTTTGCTTATTATGGGGATGTATAGCCGTGTTTCAAGGAGTCATTTACGGCAAAGTTCGACAAGAGTTACCGAATATTTATACCTCTACGATGCAACAGGGCAATATTAGCCTTTATTTGGGTGCACTTTTGCTTCGTTTATATCCGTCATCTAAGCCGATGGTAAAGCTCGCTAACGCATACATGTCGAATGAATTTGGGTATATAATCAAGCCACTAGACAACGCAGGATCTATAAGATGTCAAAGCGTTTTGAAACAATTGCTTTGGTTGGCAAGCCGCGAAACCCCGAAGCCGTTACAACACATGAAAATCTTTACTACTGGCTAACGAAGCAAGGCTATCGCACGCTCGTCGACAATAGGCTCGACAGTTACATCGATATTCCTGCCGAAGATTTTCACGATTTGCTTTCAATGGGTGCTAAAGCTGACCTTGCGATAGTTATTGGTGGCGATGGCAATATGCTAGGCGCTGCGCGTGTGCTTTCACGTTTCGATATTTCAGTGATTGGCGTCAACCGCGGCAATTTAGGCTTTCTTACCGACCTTGATCCTGACGCATACGAAGAGCCTCTATCGGCAGTACTTGCAGGTGATTTTGTTGAAGACCCGCGCTTTTTACTGGAAGCCGAAGTGCACCGCCACGGCCAAATAAAAAGCCACAACGCCGCATTGAATGAAGCCGTACTGCACCCTGGTCAAGTGGCTCACATGATTGAGTTTGAAGTGTATATTGATGATAACTTCGCGTTTTCACAGCGCTCAGATGGTCTCATCATTTCGACCCCGACAGGTTCAACAGCATATAGCCTTTCTGGCGGCGGCCCAATTTTGTCGCCGAGCCTTGACGCAATCTCACTCGTCCCTATGTTTCCCCACACACTTTCAAGTCGTCCACTTGTGGTTGATGCTAAGCGCCACATCAAACTCGTTGTTTCACCAGACAATGGGAGCACTTTGGAAGTGAGTTGTGACAGCCAAGTCTCACTCCCCGTCAATCCTGGTGATGAAGTACATATTTATCGCAGCCCATCGTTTCTCAAACTGATTCATCCAAAAAACTACAGCTACTACAAAACGTTGCGAACAAAACTCGGATGGTCAAATAAACTTTTTTAGTCATCACTCGATGAATAAGCATCCAAAGAGCAGGTCAATCCTGCTCTTTTTTGTTAGCCCTATCACAAAATAACCCTAAGAGGCCGCCATAACGACTTTACTGTATACAAACACAGTATATACTGTATGTACAAACAGGTGATGGTAGATACAGGTATTCACACATGCTGGCGCACATTACGATTCAAAACTTTGCCATAGTTAAAGCGTTAGAACTCGATTTCCATCAAGGAATGACCACGATCACTGGCGAAACAGGCGCAGGTAAATCCATTGCCATTGATGCGCTGGGCCTTTGCCTTGGGGACCGCGCAGACGCATCCATGGTTCGCCCTGGTGAAGATAAAGCAGAAATCGTAACACTCTTCCATTTGCAGAATAATCCAGCGGCACGTCGCTGGCTCGAAGATAATGAGCTTGCAGACGGTGAAGAGTGTATCTTGCGCCGAGTGATCACCAAAGAAGGTCGCTCTCGCGCCTTCATTAACGGAAGCCCTGTTCCCGCTTCACAACAAAAGTCACTGGGCCAACACCTCATTAACATCCATGGTCAACATGCTCATCAGCTTTTGATGCGTAATGATTTCCAGCTCACCTTGCTTGACCAATATGCAGGTCACCAGCATCTTCTCGTCACCATGCGTCAACGCTACCAAGATTGGCGTGCCGCGCGTAACGAACTTAAACAACTAGAAAAAAACAAAGAAGCTTTTGAAGCACAAAAGCAGCTTTTAGAGTATCAAGTTAACGAGCTCAACGAGTTAGCGCTAGGTGAAACCGAATACCCCCAACTTGAAGAAGAGCACAAACGCCTATCCAACTGCGGTGACATTGCTATTTGTAGTCAAAGCGTTATCCAAGCGCTGAGTGAAGATGATGACAATAACGCTCTTCACCTATTGCAATTTGCCCAGCAAAAACTAGCTGAATTAACCGCGATGGATAGCCAATTTAAGCCGCTAATGCAGATGTTGGATGAGGCCTGTATTCAGGTACAAGAGACCAGTCACGAGATCATCAGCTACATGGATCGACTAGATATGGATCCAGCCCGTTTGAGCTACCTTGACGATCGAATGGCAAGCATCATGCGCTTGTCTCGCAAACATCAAGTGCTTCCTGCTGAACTCTATCAAGCACATCAATCGCTCGTTGCCGAGTTAGACTCACTCAATGACAGTGATAACCAGATTGAAAAGCTAACTGCAGACGTAGACGTGAAACATCAAGCCTGTCTTACTGCTGCAGAAAAGCTCAGTAAGAGCCGTAAACGTTACGCCAAAGAACTTGATAAGCTGATTTCATCCAGCATGCATGAACTCAGCATGCAACATGGCAAATTCCATATTGATATCAACAGTCAGCCTGACAGTAACCTGTCACCAATGGGTGTCGATAGCATCGAATTTTTGGTCTCCACAAACCCTGGCCAGCCAATGCAAGCGCTGGGCAAGGTAGCATCAGGTGGCGAACTATCTCGTATCTCTCTCGCCATACAAGTCATTACGGCTCAGAAAGTCGATACACCAAGTTTGATTTTCGATGAAGTCGATGTGGGTATCAGCGGCCCAACTGCAGCCATTGTTGGAAAGCTGCTGCGCCGACTTGGCGAATCAACGCAAGTCATGTGTGTGACGCACTTACCCCAGGTCGCAGGTTGCGGACACCAACAAATGTTTGTCACCAAAACCAGTGAGAAAGGAACAACGACCACCAGCATGATTCCGCTTGATGTCACCGCGCGAGTGCAAGAACTGGCTCGCCTGCTAGGAGGAAGCGAAATCACAGAACACACGCTGGCGAATGCCAAAGAGTTGTTGGTGGCGGCATAGCGGCAATCAGAAAAGAAACTTTTTCGAAATAGCACGGTCGAACACCAAGTTGAGACAAGAGTTTTTTACTTCTCTCACTTGCTTGTTTATCATCGTCCCCTATTTTAGAAATGAAGTAAGAAGTCATGCATTGGAAACACGTCGTTGCGGTATCTCTTGTCCTCGCCAGCCTGACAGGTTGTTCTTGGGTTAATAAGCTGGTTTACCGTATAGATATCAATCAGGGAAACTACATCGACCAAAGTGCAGTTGAAGAACTCAAATTTGGCATGACCAAAGAACAAGTCAAATTCTTACTTGGTCCACCAATGTTGGTCGAAGCTGGCTATCCAAATACTTGGTATTTCGTTCAATGGCTTAAACCTGGTCATTCAGAACCTGAACAAAAAGAGCTAATCCTCTCTTTTGATAACAGCGGTCAGTTGATTGGCATGAATGGAGACTTTCAGGCTGGTACGAGTTTCTTTGAAGTGATTCGATAACCCTGTTACTAAAAAACCCGCATCAGCGGGTTTTTTTATGTCTATGTCATTCTGCTTTCCGATAAGCACTCGCTTTTCAGCGACTAGCTTCTGTCTACTTGAGCATTTTCTCTAACTGTTCTTTGTTGGTATGACGTATGTCTTTACCTTTAACAAAGTAAATAATGTACTCGCAAATATTCTGGCAACGATCCCCAACACGCTCGATAGCACGAGCAGACCACATGACCTTCAATACATTCGGTATTGAGCGAGGGTCTTCCATCATGTAAGTCATAAGCTGACGAATAATCGCCTCATACTCTTTGTCTAGATGATCATCACTGTGATAAACCTTCATCGCGGCATCCACATCCATGCGCGCAAATGCATCAAGTACATCATGCAGCATACGAGCCGCTTTATGACCCAGATTTTCTAGCGAAACCAAAAACGGTTGCTGATGGTTTGAAAAGTTATCCAACGCCATCTTAGCAATACTGTCTGCAACATCTCCAATACGTTCAAGATCGGTAATGGTTTTGATGATCGCAATCACCAAGCGCAGATCACCTGCGGTTGGCTGACGTTTAGCAATGATCCGTGTACAAGCTTCATCGATCGCCACTTCCATCGAATTCACTTTGTGATCTTCTCGAATAACTTGTTTAGCGAGCTCTACATCCTGAAAGTGTATAGCACGCAACGCGTCTGTTAACTGACGCTCAACCAGCCCGCCCATTGCTAGAACGTGCGTCCGAATGGACTCTAACTCAGCATTAAACTGACCCGAAATATGGCGACTGAAATTGTGATTATCCATCTAATCAGGATCCTTTAGCCGTAGCGACCAGTGATGTAGTCTTCAGTTTGCTTATTCTTAGGCGTCGTGAAGAGTGTGTCGGTATCCGCGTATTCTACCAGTTTACCTAGATTGATAAATGCCGTTTGATCTGAGACACGCGCCGCCTGTTGCATATTATGTGTAACAATCACCACAGTATACTTTCGCTTAAGTTCGTTAATCAGCTCTTCGATGGTCAGCGTCGAGATAGGGTCTAGTGCCGACGTCGGTTCATCCAACAGCAACACTTCGGGCTCAATCGCAATCGCACGCGCAATAACAAGGCGTTGCTGCTGCCCTCCCGACAAACCAAATGCGTTGTCATGAAGCCTATCTTTCACCTCATCCCAAAGCGCTGCAGCGCGAAGAGAGCGCTCTGCCGCATCATCCAGACTTCTCGCATTTTTAACGCCTTGCAATCGCAAACCATAAATCACATTTTCATAGATAGACTTTGGAAATGGGTTTGGCCGTTGAAACACCATTCCCACTCTTCGGCGTAGCGCTGGCACATCAACGGCTTCGTCGTAGACATTGGTACCATGCAATAAAATTTCACCATCAACCCGACAGCCGTCAACCAGATCATTCATTCGATTGATACAGCGAAGAAGCGTTGATTTCCCGCAGCCTGAAGGTCCAATAAATGCTGTGACCTTACCTTTAGGAATACGCATATTAATATCAAACAATGCCTGGGAATTGCCGTAATACAAATTAAGATTTCGGATAGCCAGCGTCGTCTGCTCATCAGAAAGTGACGATAGATCAATCGGTCCGGGTAGCCCTATGTTGGCATTGATGGATATCATTTCGTTGCTCGTTCCTTTCGGGATCCTACAGTTCTTGTTCTAACGCGCGGTACTTTTCGCGCAGATGATTACGAATGGTGATAGCGGCTAAATTCAAACTCACTATCACAGTAACCAAAAGCAATGAGGTTGCATACACCAATGGGCGCGCCGCTTCGATATTGGGGCTTTGGAAGCCAACATCGTAGACGTGATAACCCAGATGCATAAACTTTCTATCCAAATGCAAGAACGGAAAATTACCGTCTAACGGTAGACTTGGTGCAACTTTGACAACGCCCACCAGCATAAGGGGCGCAACCTCACCAGCAGCGCGGGCAATCGCGAGAATGAGGCCAGTCATAATAGCAGGGCTTGCCATAGGCAAAACAATGCGCCACAAGGTTTCAGCTTGTGTGGCACCCAAAGCCATAGAGCCGTGGCGCACTGACACAGGGATACGCGTTAGCCCTTCTTCTGTGGACACAATCACTACGGGTAGCGTCAGGATAGCCAGAGTCAGTGATGACCAAAGTAGCCCTGGCGTTCCGAATGTTGGATTGGGCAAAGTATCTGAATAAAACAAATCATCGAGGTTTCCACCAACGAAATAGACGAAAAAGCCAAGACCAAACACACCGTATACAATCGACGGCACACCGGCCAAGTTCACAACAGCGATACGAACAATACGTGTGAAAGCATTCTTACCCGCATATTCATGAAGATAAACTGCAGCCATCACCCCTAATGGCGTCACCATGATAGACATAAGTAGCACCATCAAAACGGTACCGAAAATGGCAGGGAATACACCACCTTCTGAATTAGCTTCTCTTGGATCCTCGGTGACAAAACGGACAATTTGGTGCGCCCAGTGAATCAGTTTTTCATGCCAACTCATGGCATTGGGATACCACATTGCCAGCACATTATTAAGTGGAACTTTAATAGACAACCCACTTCGCTCTTTCACGATGATATAATCCAGGTGGAGCCCTGTGCGCATCGAAATCAAACTCACCTCAAGCGTTTGATAGCGCTCAGTGAGTATGTCGATTTCATCGAGAACAAACTTGGGAACCGTTTGGTCTGCTTTTTGGTAAGCTTGTGCTTCCAACTTCAAAGCAATTAGCTGACGATTCGCTTTCTCTATATCGCCTTGCTCCAGCTTGCTTATGGCCTCTCGTTGTTGTTCAGCAACGTCAATCTTACCTTCGAAAAATGCAGCAGCAACACTATGGTCAATAATCTTTCCACTGTGCATATAGCCCGTTGGTACTCCGAAAAAAGCCCCATGCTCAGTTCGCTCTATCACGGCAATATCAGGGCGGGCTTTCTGCGAGAGAATATTTTGTTCAAGCACCGAAACGAAATCATGATCCTCTCGCTCACGGTTGGCTATTTTGATCAAAAAGCGGTTCTGCTCAGTGTCAAAATGCGGTTTTAATTCAATACCCGCTTCTTTAAGTTGGTTGGCAGGCACGGATTCAACACCATAAATTTCGCCAAACAATGTTTCAGTGCCTTGTTGTGTTTCTACTTGAAATTCATAGATAGGTGCAGGCCAGAAATAGGCAAGTCCTTTCCAACCAATCAACAGCATCACGCCAAGCACTGCAACCAGACATAAGCTGACCATACCTGCAGTCATCCACACCCACGGGGAGCTTCTGTTTAATCGCTTAAACATGCTCACTCCTAGATAAGCGAGTTGCTAGAAACGAATTGCTACCGAGAATGGATAAACTACAAAGCACGGTATTTATCTCTCAACTGCTGACGAACAAATTCCGCCACCGTATTAAATAAGAAGGTAAAACTAAACAAAATAAAAGCCGTTAGGAACAAGACACGATAGTGCGAACTACCAACTTCCGATTCAGGCATTTCAACAGCGATATTTGCCGATAATGTGCGCAGACCTTCGAACGGGTTCCATTCCATCAACGGCGTGTTCCCCGTCGCCATCAACACGATCATCGTTTCTCCCACTGCACGACCAAGTCCCATCATCACCGCGGAGAATATACCGGGACTCGCGGTAAGCAATACGACACGAGTGAGCGTTTGCCAATGCGTTGCACCCAACGCCAATGAGCCATTGGTCAAGTGGCTAGGTACAGAGAAAATAGCATCTTCCGCAATAGTGAAAATCGTTGGGATCACTGCAAAACCCATTGCCAGTCCGACCACAATCGCATTGCGCTGATCGAAGTTCACGCCCAGCACATCAGTGACAAACACACGGCTGTCACCACCCAGAAAGGTGTTTTCCACCCATGGGCCGATCGCGAAAGCCATCGTTCCAATCGCTAAAATCAGCGGAATAAGGACGAAAAGATGCCCTCCCGGAGGCAACTTTTGACGCCAATTTCGAGGTAATGATGTCCATACGACTGCCGTCGCCAAAAAGGATATTGGCATTGCAAAAAAGATGATAAATACTGCAGGCAGATGCGTTTCGACAATAGGTGCTAGCCACAGACCCGCAAGAAAACCCAATATAACGGTGGGTAGCGCTTCCATGATTTCAATCGTTGGTTTCACGACTTTACGTAAGCCAGAAGGCATGAAATACGCGGTATATATCGCGCCGCCAACAGCCAGAGGGATCGCAAATATCAACGCATAAGCGGCAACTTTTATGGTGCCGAAAACAACAGGGACGACACTTAACTTGCCCTCAAACGCCTCACTGCCGGACGTTGACTGCCAAACATAGTCAGGTTCGCTATAACCTTCATACCAAACCTCTTTCCATAATGATGTAATGCTGACATCAGGGTGAGGATTGTCGACGTCTAATAGTGTGATCACCTGATTCTGTTCGACTAATAATCGGTCTGCACGCGGGGAAAAACTCATCGCGTCCACATCACTCGCCAGCATTGGGAAATCAAACCCAAGCCACGTTTCACTCGGCGCGTGCCAAAGTGACAATTCACCACTGCCAGCTAGATTTGCGAAAACATTTCGGTGCGCTTCAACAGCCAAATGCCCATTCGGTGTCGAAAACTCTCGCACCATGGTCAATGTTCGCGCGTTAGCTTTCACCACATCAAACCACTGCCCAATACGGCCATCTTCAAGTCTCACCAACAGTGAATGCCCTCCCGCCAGCAAGGTCATCGATTCTGGCAACTGTCCCGTCACCGTCTTGATGTTCACCGTCTCACGTAGAGACACCTTTTTCGCAGAAAGGTTATAGATATTGAGTTCCTCTCCCACCAGCTCAAATAGCTTTCTCCCGTTCGGTGTCACCAATACCGAGGCATCACCTTCCGTGGGAATCGCGACACGCAATGATTCCTGCCCCGATTGCTGAGCGACTATATGTAAAGTGTCACCCACAATGCCCGCAACGACACGATCATCACCATTCAAGGCGAAAGAAACACTGGAAACAGCCTCACTTGGCGCTCCTAACTGGATACGGTCAAGGGGGTTAATATCAGGCGTGAAGCTACGCTCCCCTTCTTTGTAGTGAGCAAGAAAACGTAGCCGTTGAAATGATACAGAGCCATCGCCCAAACCATATGCGCTGACACTACTCGAAGGATTTGGCGCGAAAAAACTCGTCGGCGATAATGCCAACTGTCTTTGAATAAATACTTCATGAGGTGTGGTCAATGAGAATACGGTCAGATCACCCGCATCTGAATAGCGAAAGCCAATCTGGTTATTTTCGTCCATACCAATTTGAACAGGAGTATCGGACACACCTAAGTCAAATTGCTCACCCAGAGTCACATCTGGATTTTTGAAAAGAGGAAGAACAACATAAGCGAGGTAGAAAAAAATCAGCAACAATGCAAATAACACCAAAAGACCGCCCCCTGTTACAGATAGGCGAGCAAGCTTGTCTTTAAAACGCCGACGAGGATCTCCTTGAGTCAGCGAATGGGTGGCATTTGCCATTGGTACCTCTTTTCCTAGATTAAGCGGCCTATAATATTTCTATTTGATGACAAAAATGTGACAGCCCAGAAATATAGACCAAGTTGCCTAGCTGAAATAAATCTGTAATAAAACATGTTTAGCCTCGCTAACATTGATGTGTGGCACAGAACGGAAGTGCTCATTAATGCAGCAGTGGACACGCTTTCATGCAAATCTAATAATGAAATTTCATTCCGCTGTATACGTTAAGGACCAACCATGAAGCAGTTAGTTATTACCTTGATCGGCACCGATCGCCCAGGTCTCGTAGAAACGCTTTCTGATACCGTATTCAAGCATCACGGCAATTGGCAGGCGAGTAGCCTAAGTAAGCTCGCGGGTAAATTCGCAGGTATCATTCAGATAGACATTAAAAATGATGATGCAAAAGCATTGTCCATTGCACTGGATAACATCTCCGAACTTGATGTTCTTATCACCGATGCACCTCATCAATCCGAACCAGACTCTACAACACACTCTTTGACAGTCACAGGCAATGATCGCCCGGGGATTATTCAAGAAGTCACTCGCGAAATTGCGAAATTTGGAATAAACATCAACAACCTGGAATCTACTGCACAAAGTGCCGCTAATTCAGGTGGTGTCATTTTCATGGCAGATTTCGATTTAGACATTGCGAATACAACGTCATTGGACGATCTTGGCGAGGCATTGGAAGGCCTATCTGATGATCTGATCGTGGAGTTTGACGTCAACGATATTCATTAGCAGGAAAAGGGAAGAATGAGCGCTGATAATTGTTACATAGATAAAGAACTCAGTTGGCTATCCTTCAATGAACGGGTATTGCAAGAAGCAGCAGACAAAAGTGTTCCTATCATTGAACGGGTTCGCTTTTTGGGTATTTTCTCCAGTAATCTGGATGAGTTTTATCAAGTGCGCTTTGCTGATGTGAAACGTCGTATCCTGATCAACGAAGAACAGGGTATCGACAATACAGCTAAAGAATTACTCAGCAAAATTCAAGACAAGGTACTGAAGCTTAATCAAGACTTCGACCATCTATACAATGACATTCTATTGGAGATGGCTCGTCGACACATTTTTCTGGTTAACGAGCTTCAACTGACTGAGTATCAGCAGAACTGGCTAAAAAGGCACTTTGTCAGCAATCTTCTTCCCCATATCACCCCCATTATTCTTACTGATGATATGGATTTGCTTTCTTTCCTCAAAGACGCATATTCCTATCTTGTGGTCGAACTTAAAAAAGAAGGTCAAGCCACGCGTTATGCGCTGATTGAAATCCCCACGGATGAAATTGAGCGCTTTATTAAAGTGCCTGAACCCAAAGGCCGACGTCGACGAAAAACCATCATTCTGCTTGATAACATCATTCGGCTCTGTCTCGATGAAATATTCCAAGGTTTTTTCGATTATGACAGCGTTGAAGCCTATGCGATGAAAATGACGCGCGATGCTGAATATGATCTCACCAACGAAGTCGATCATAGTCTGCTAGAAAACATGTCAGACAGTCTCGACCAACGCATAACCGCACTGCCTGTGCGTTTCGTCTACCAGCGAGACATGCCCAAAGCCATGGTCAAGCGCATTATCAGAATGCTCCGGATCTCGGACTATGACAGCGTCTTGCCTGGTGCGCGCTACCATAATTTCAAAGACTTTATTGGTTTTCCCAATGTCGGCATGCGCTATTTAGAAAACCCCCCATTGCCCCCCATTGAATCTGCTGACTTTCGTCAGTCCGGCAATGCGTTCGATGCCATTCGCTTACGCGATATACTGCTTTACTACCCGTATCACACCTTCCAGCACATGACAGAGCTCGTGCGTCAGGCTTCTTACGATCCCAAGGTGCGTAGCATTCGCATCAATGTTTACCGCGTGGCAAAGAAAAGCCGCATCATCAATTCGATGATAGATGCAGCCAACAACGGCAAACGGGTCACCGTGGTAGTCGAGTTACAAGCGAGGTTTGATGAAGAAGCCAACATAGAATGGGCTCGCGTATTAACAGATGCGGGGGTGAAAGTCGTCTTTGGTACACCAGGGCTTAAAATCCACTCCAAGCTTTGCCTTATCTCACGCCGAGAAGATGACGGCTTACGTGAATACGCGCACATCGGCACGGGCAATTTCCATGAAAAAACCGCTCGTCTTTACACCGACTTTTCCCTGTTCACCGCCGACAAGTCCATCACCACTGAAGTCAGAAAGGTGTTTAACTTCATCGAAAACCCTTACAAACCAGTCAAATTTAATCACCTCATCGTGTCACCTAGAAACTCACGAAGCCGATTGTACAAATTGATCGATCGCGAGATTGAACATGCAAGAGCCAAGCGTAAATCCGGCATTACGTTGAAAGTGAATAATCTCGTTGATGTTGGCTTGGTGAACATGCTGTACAAGGCCAGTAATGAGGGCGTAAAAATACGCATGATCGTGCGAGGCATGTGCTCTCTGATCCCTGGCGTTAAGGGATTAAGTCAAAACATTCGGGCAATCAGTATCGTCGACCGCTTCCTTGAACACCCTCGCGTTTTTGCATTTGAAAACGGCGGAGAGAGAGACGTTTATATTTCATCTGCCGACTGGATGACACGTAACATCGATAACCGCATTGAAGTCGCTACCCCCATCAAAGATCAGCGCTTGAAAGACCGCATCATGGATATCCTTGAAATACAGTTTTCCGATCGTGCTAAAGCACGCGTTTTGGACAAAGAAATGTCCAATGCCTATGTAAAACGCGGAAATCGCAAAAAAATACGCTCGCAGATTGAAATTTACGATTACCTTAAACAAATGGAGAGAACTGAAAAACGACGGTTAGCGGACAAGCAGAAGAATGAGTGATACCACCAATCCTGAAAAGCCACGAGAGATCGCAGCCATTGATCTCGGTTCAAACAGTTTCCACATGGTCGTTGCCCGTGTCGTCGGTCAAGGGCTTCAAATTGTCAGCCGCCATAAACAGCGAGTTAGACTAGCTTCTGGTCTCGACAACCATCAGAACCTCGACAATGCCGCAATTAACCGCGGCATTGAATGCTTAGCCATGTTCGCCGAGCGTTTGCAGGGATTTGATCAGGAAAACGTGCGTGTCGCCGCAACCTTCACCTTACGCGAAGCTAAAAATAGTCATGTATTTTTGCAACGAGCTCAGCTTGCTTTCCCCTATCCCATCGAAATCATTCCTGGCGTTGAAGAAGCAAGACTGATTTATTTAGGCGTTAGCCATACGCAGCCAGGAGAAGACCGGAAGTTAGTTGTTGATATTGGTGGGGGAAGTACTGAGTTAGTGATTGGGAAAAATTTCAATCCCGCCTTGGTTAACAGCAAACGAATGGGTTGCGTCAGCTTTAACGAGCGCTTTTTCAAAGACGGACAGATATCACCAAAACGCTTTGCATCCGCACAACTTGCTGCGGAATTGAAGCTCGAGGGCATGGCTCGCCAATACATCAAATATGGCTGGGAGGAAGCTGTCGGATCTTCTGGCACCATCAAGGCAATACGAGAAGTGTTGATTGCCAGTGGTCATGACGACGGCATTATCACCCGCAAACGTCTTGATGGTTTGATTGAACAAGTACTGGCGTTTAAGTCGAGCGACGAATTAGTGCTGCCAGGTCTATCACCTGACAGACAGCCTGTTTTCGCCGCGGGACTTGCTCTTCTTTTAGGGGTATTCCACGCATTGAATATTGAAAAAATGGTTTTCTCTGACGGCGCTCTTAGAGAAGGTCTTCTCTATGAAATGGAAGACAGATTCCAACACAGTGATATTCGAAGCCGTACCGCCGCCGATCTCGCTGAGCGTTATCACATCGACCAAGATCATGCCGAGCGCGTTCAACAGGTAGCCGAAAACGTCTATTTACAAGCGGAACCTCAGTTGGGTTCCAAGAAAGCAGAATTGGTGATCCTCATGAGCTGGGCCGCGCTGTTGCATGAAGTCGGTCTGAGTATTTCACATTCAGGCTTTCACAAGCATTCAGCATATATCCTACAAAACACCAATTTATCGGGCTTTAACCAAGAGCAACAAACCGTATTGGCAACACTGACACGCTTTCATCGCAAAGCGTTGAAATTGGGTGAAATGCCTGAGTTTGCACTGTTCAAACTAAAACATATTTTTCCGCTCATTCGTGCCTTACGCCTGGCTTGTGTGCTTAACGTTCAGCGCTCTGGTGATCCTTTACCAGATGTAAAACTAGAGGCCAATGATGACCATTGGTCACTCGTTTTCCCAGAACATTGGCTTAGCCAGAATCGCTTACTTGCTGCTGATCTTGAGACTGAACAAGCCTATTGGGCAGCTGTAGGCTGGACACTGACCATTGCGAAATAGCCTTTGAGGCTACTGAGAAAATAAAAACAAAAAAACCGATCAAGCGTTGGCTTAATCGGTCTTTTCACTCTTGTACTTATAGCCAGACCAAACCTTTCTATGCCAATTATTCGCGACCAATCTCGGTTAGCAACTCACTGCAAATCCAAAGCTGTTAATTGCTCTTCTATGACATTTTCAGGCAACGGTACAAAGCCTTCAGCGGCAGCAAGTGCTTGCCCCTGACGCGACAACATGAGCTTTATAAACTCGGCTTCCATAGGTGCTAAAGGTCTATTTGGCACTTTATTTAGGTAGACATATAAGTAGCGTGATAGTGGATAGACGCCGGAGGTGACGTTATCGACAGTGGCATACACAGATTCACCGTCCACATCCAGCGGCAACATTTTAGCCCCTGCCGTACGATATCCCACCCCTGCATAACCCACCGCATTGAGCGATGAACTCACCGACTGCACCACAGAGGCAGAGCCAGGTTGTTCGTTGACGTCGGCACGAAAGTCGCCATCACATAGTGCTTTATCTTTGAAGAAGCCGTAAGTGCCCGAAACGGAGTTACGACCAAATAGCTGAATGTTACGTTTATCCCAGCTTCCACCTAGTCCTAACTGCCCCCACTTTTCAAAACGCTCAGTTGAACCGCAGCGCAATGTTTGAGAAAACAATGCGTCAATTTGCGTCATATCAAGCACTGTCAGCGGATTATCCTGATGAACAAAAATCGCCATCGCATCAATGGCCACTTTGATGGCTGTTGGCGGGTAGCCATATTTACGTTCAAACAATTCGACTTCTCGCGGACGCATTTGGCGACTCATTGTACCGAACTGTGCCGTTGCCTCAATTAGCGCCGGAACAGCAGTCGATGACCCTGAGGTTTGAATTTGAACATTCACGCTAGGGTAGTACTTTTTGAACAACGCTCCCCACTGTGTCACCAAATTGGCCAAAGTGTCAGAGCCCACGGTAGATAGGTTGCCAGAAATACTATCAGCGCGATGATAAAGCGGCAGATGATCATCTGCCGACGCAACGCCACCAAGCATCAAAAAACCAATGGCGACGAAGGCCTGCTTTAACATGCCAACCGCTCCGGTAAGGTAAAGGAGAACACGCTGCCTTTACCGACCTTGCTGTATATCTCGAGTTCCGATTCATGATGATTCAGAGCGTGTTTTACTATCGCTAATCCCAAACCACTGCCGCCCGTTTCACGGGATCGCGCTTTATCGACCCGATAAAAACGCTCCGTTAGGCGATCGATATGCTGAGGTGCAATTCCTTCTCCGCTGTCTTTCACTTCGAGGCGTGGGCCTTGAGGCGTTCTAAACCAACGCACGGCGATCTTCGCACTGGCTGGCGTGTGTTTAACCGCGTTGTAAACCAAATTAGAGATAGCACTGCGCAGCTGATCGTCGTCCCCAAGCACACTAAGTGAATGGTCAACGTCAAATTCAAACTCATGTGCTTGATCGCCACTGAGTGCTTGAGCTTCTTTTTGCAGTACATCCAACATGGCAGGAACATTCACTTTCTGATCAAGCGCGATTTTCACACTGGCTTCGATTTTGGAGAGCGTAAGTAGTTGCTCAACCAATCCCTCCATACGCGTCAATTGCTCTGTCATCACGCCGTGTGCTTTATCCCACATCGGGCCCACCAGCATGTCAGGATCTTCTGCCATTTCTAAGTAGCCACGAAGCACTGTCATGGGTGTCCGTAATTCATGAGAAACGTTGGCGAAGAAATTCCGACGCATACCTTCAAGCTGTTTAAGCTGCGTAATGTCACGCACGACCATCAGATACTCGCCTTCCGCGTAAGGCATGGTACGAAACTCGAGAGTTTTCGATACATGTAGCGGTGAGCGCATCTCGAATGCTTCACCGAGTTCTGCTCGGCTCAAATATTCAATGAATTCAGGCGTACGGATAAGGTTGCCAATATACTGACCGGCATCATCGGGCATGCGAAAGCCAAGAAGATCTTGTGCCAGCTTGTTACACCACACAATCGACCCATCGTGTTCAAACACCACAACGGCATCGGGGAGTGATTCTGCACCGTTACGGAATCGACGGATCAGGTTAGCGAGCTCTTTACGACGGCGACGGTTACGTTTCTGCAACCGATAAATACCATTGAACAGCGGTGTCCAACTGCCCGAACCCGAAGGCGGAGTGAGACTGCGCTCCTTCCACAACCAATCAGAAAGCTTGAGTTGGTGATAAAAGTTCCACAACAGAACAAGCACAGTAGCGAGCAGTAATAACCAAGGCAGACCGCCAAAGAACCAGCCAATCACAAACCAAGGTAAATAAAAAAAAGCTAGCTCTAAGGCCAGCTTTTTCCATGTGAGTCTTTCGACCATCTATGTCTCCATCAGGCCATCCCGTGGCCAACGGATAGCAACATGATTATTAATTTGTCAGGCTAGGCGCGCGTTGAGAAACGGTAGCCAGCACCACGCACTGTCTGAACCAGTTTGTCGTGCCCGTCTTCTTCCAGCGCTTTTCGCAAACGGCGAATATGCACATCTACGGTGCGATCTTCTACATATACGTTGGTACCCCAAACGTTATTGAGAAGCTGCTCACGGCTGTAAACGCGCTCTTGGTGGGTCATGAAAAAGTGCAACATCTTAAATTCTGTTGGACCCATATCCAGCGGTTTTTCATTCGCAGTCACGCGGTGAGAAACAGGGTCAAGTTTCAAGCCCTGAACGTCTATAACATCATCCAAAGAGGTCGGCGATACACGACGCATCACGGCTTTTAATCGCGCCATCAGCTCTTTAGGTGAAAAAGGTTTAGTGATGTAATCATCTGCGCCAACTTCTAAACCACGAACTTTGTCTTCTTCTTCGCCGCGAGCGGTAAGCATCACAACAGGGATTTGACGAGTCAATTCATCGCGTTTTAGGTGCTTGATCAGGTTGATCCCTGATCCACCCGGCAACATCCAATCCATCAGGATCAGTTCAGGGTAAGGCTCGCAGATTTTTTCCAGAGCACTGTCATAGTCTTCTGCTTCTACGGCCTGATAGCCTTTTTGTTCCAGTACAAAGCACAGCATCTCGCGAATCGGTGCTTCGTCTTCGACAACAAGAATCCGTCTTACCATTATTTCATACCCAGTTAACTTATGATTTATGGGCGCCATTATGTGATTCTATTATGACAGTTTTGTGACCTTTCGCGATGAATGCGTGTACAGACATTGCTAGATTATGTCGACTTATCCCTACACACCACGAAACATACGGTCTATAGCAGATTACGCTCTCGTGACTCGATAGTCACTTTCTAGCTCGCTAATTCCCAATCCGGTCTTTTTAGATACGCGCAATTGCGTCGGGATCCGCTCTTTCATCGCTTCGATATGACTGATCACCCCAATCATCTTGCCGGATGCGTTTAAGCTATCCAGTGCATCCAAAGCAATATCCAAGGTTTCGCTGTCTAGCGTGCCAAATCCTTCATCAAGGAACAGAGAATCAATGCTGGTTTTGTGGCTCACGAGATCAGAAAGCGCCAATGCTAACGCCAAGCTGACCAAGAAGCTTTCGCCGCCTGACAGGGTCTTCGTGTCACGTTCAATATCGCCCTGCCACGTATCAAGCACACTTAATTCTAACCCCTCACCCTGCTTGCGATTAAGTTGGTATCGACCATGAATGCGATCCAGCTGTTTGTTCGCGAGGTACACCAGATTATCCAGTGTTAAGCCTTGGGCAAACTTGCGGAATTTATCGCCCTTTTGTGAACCGATCAGCGAGTGCAAATACTGAATATCATCGTAGTCTGCGCGAAGGCGTTCAATCTCAGCAAACAAGGCTTGTTGATTCTCTCGACGTTGCTTGTCAGATGACAACTCATTACTTAGCTCACCACTGCGTTTTGCCAATTGGTTAAGTACGTCAGTTTGCGCCTGAAGCGCTGTTTCTACTTCATCGAGTGGCGTTTGCTGCAATCGTTCTGCGTTTTCATGAGCCAATACCTCTGCCACATGATTTTGCGCTTTTTGAAGCAAGACTTTCGCCACTTCTAACGCATGTTCTAGCTGGCGCTTTTCTACCAACAATTGCTGCTTTTCATCTTCTGGCAATAAGGCTGATTGGAACGCATCCAGTGATGAAAAAGGTGAAGCAAGTAAGCGTTCATTCCACGTTGTTTCTTTGTTTGCTGTGTCTTCTTTCTGGCTATTGAGTGCTTGTTCTAAGCTGCTCACTTCCGCTTGTATCGCGCGCAAATCACCTTGGCACTGTTGCGCTTGCTGCTGAGATAACGTCAGGGCTTGTTCTGCGTTCGCCAATTTCACTGCACTATTTTGTCGTTCTTGCTCCGCCACTTTGTCGCCGAATAGCGCGTCTCGCTGTGCTTTCACTCCATTCAATACACCGAGCAGTTTTTCGCTGTCCGCTTGCATGGCTAACTGCTGTTCGTTCAATGCGATTAACTCACGAGAGATGCCCGCGAGTTCAGATTCCAACAAAGCCACCGTTTTTCCAAGTGCGTCTTTACGCTGCGTGTTTTGATCCCACAACTCCGCATCTTGCTTTCTTTCCTCAAGCCAGGTTAATAGCGTGTCGGCATCAGGCGCGGTGTAACCGCTATCCACAATTTCGGTGTTCAAGGCAGCTTGTAAGGTATCAACTTTGTCTAGGCGCAGGCGCTTGTCTTCTTGCAAGCGGTGTCGCTGCTGTTCATTATTTTTTATAGTTAACGTCAGCAAAGACAGAGCTTGCTCAACACCCGTTTGAACGCGTTCTGCGTCATCCCATTGCTGCTTTGCGAGTTGAAGATGCTTGTCTTGGTCTTTCAGTTGAGTCAGCGTTTGCGTCAATGTATCTCGGGCTTGTTTTTGCTCATCAGTGAAGGCCGTAAACGCGTCTTTCTGCTGTATCGCCAACACCATACCCAATGCAGAAGAGGTTTCGGCCCATTGGTGTTCTAATGCTGCTTGCTGAGATTGCGTGCGCGCTATTTGCTGATCAAGCTCAGTGACGTAACGCTTGCATGTTTCCAGCTTTACGCCTGTTTCTTTGCCTGTAATTTCCAGCTGACTCAATACTGTTTCTGCATCAATTTTCTGTTGAACGGTTTCAGACACATTCAGCACCGCACCAGTCAAAGCAGGATGTTCGGTCGAACCACACAACGGGCAATGCTCATTGGGTTGAAGCGCTGCGCGATACTGAGCAAGGTGCTCTTCTTGGCTAACGAGCTTGCCAAGCGCGTCAATAAGCTGCTTTTTATCTTTGAACTGACCGCGAAGTGCCACCAGCTCTTGCTCTAGGGTTGTCGTCAACACGGTTTGCTGTTCAAGTAGTGTTCGTTTCTCGACATTGTCTTTATCGATATCAATCCACTGCTGTTGCCACTGACTCAACTGAAAGTGCGTTGAAAGTTGCGTGTTGAGCTGTTCACGCTGCTTATCGATGGCTTCCACATCACCCTTTGCTGTCGCTTCTACAAAGGCATGCTGCAAGGCTTCCCAGTGGCGTTTTGCCGAATCACTGGCTGCAACTGCGGCACGCTGCGCCTGCTGATCTTTCTCTGCTCGAGCCTTGTCAGCATTCAGTGACTCGTTAAGCGTTTTTTCTTGCTCGGTAAGCGCCCCCATGGCGGATTGTTCTTGTTGGATCTGCTGACCCATTTGTGCCCATTGACCAAGGTGCTGCTTGAGCATTCCCGCCGATTGATGCTCGCTAAGGTAAGCAGTTACCACTGCCAGCGCTTGGTTTTGTTCCGCTAAAGATCGCGCTTTTTCATCACGAACCGAGGTTTGATCAGCACACTTGGTTTGCAGTGCCAGGCTCTGCGCAGAGACGTCTTGGTGACGCTGGGTGCTGTGTTTTATCTCTGCATCAAGAGGCATGACTTTTTCGGTGATCAGCGCATCAAGCGCTTGGTGCTGCGCTTTTGTTTGCGTCAAGGTTTCTTGCGCTACCGTCAGGGATTTTTCTGCCGTCTCGCTTTGCTCTGTGCTGGTTGTCAGCATGTGCTGTTTCGCCGCAAATGCTTCTGCGCTTGATGCACTTTTCTGCATCGCTGTTTGCCATAATTCGTAAGGCATACGCAGCTTTTCGGCAGGTTCACTGTTTTCTAGTTTTTCAATGCGTGGCTGGGCAGTATCCCAATTTGATTGGGCAAGATGTTGCTGCTGTTCAGCTTGAGTCTTTTCTTGCTGGCTCTTTTGGTGCTCTTTCCACCACGCAAGATGAGCTGTCAGCTCGACTTGTCGTCCTTGCTGGGTTTTGTGGTTAGCATCCGCATCTGCCAAGGCCTTTTCGACTGCCTCGACTTCTTCTGCACTCAGCAGTTGAACACCTTTGGCTTCCGCTTCCTTTTGGCTAAGTAGAAGCTTCGCTGCCGCAAAATGCTCGTGCACTTTCTCTGAGATTCGACCGTAGATCTCCGTGCCCGTGAGTTCTTCCAATAACTCCGCACGTTCGTTTTCTTTAGCATTTAAGAAAGCGGCAAAGTCGCCTTGCGACAACATCATGGATTTCGTGAATCGCGAAAAATCGAGGCCTGTGATGTCTTCCACCAGCTCATTTTTTTGCTTCACTTGTGTTGCCAGCACCTTGTCGGTTTTCGCATCGACCAACTCAACATCTGCCTGCTGCAAGTTACCGTCAACCTTGCCACGAGAACGTCGCATGCTCCAAAACGCGCGATACGGGTGCCCCTTCACTTCAAATTCTACTTCCGCGGCACACTCTGCCGTACCGCGAGTCATGATTTCGTTGCTTGATGTAGAGATCAGCCCCAAACGCGGTGTTTGGTGATAAAGCGCCAAGCAAATAGCGTCCAACAAGGTGGTTTTACCTGCACCGGTAGCGCCCGTAATGGCAAACAAGCCATTGTCTACAAATGGCGTTTGAGTGAAATCAATTTTCCATTCGCCTTTCAGCGAATTCAGGTTTTTAAAACGTAAGCTGAGGATTTTCATTCGCTGGCCTCCACATGCTCAACTTCCGCGACGATTTGCGCGAATTGAGTTTGAATGCGTGCTTTGCGTGCTTCCTCTACTTCTCCATCAAACACTTCAAGGTCGAGGCGTTTTTGGAATACATCCTGTGGGGTTAATTCCGCCAGCGTTTCTTTTGCCTCTTGCGTCAGCGCTTGCGATTTTTGCGTACGTGCACGTTGTAGCTGAAGCACTTCAACATTTAGGCCTTCTGTAAGAAGCTGAATGCGGTGCTGCAGGTCAGACAAATAGTCTTGCACCGAGACTTCAATGTGCAGCCAAATAGGTTTTGGATCATCGTGATCTTTTAACTCGGAAAGCTGTACTTCAATTTCTTCCAGTGACCCTTTTAGGACAGCCATAGGCTGAAAACTCGGCACATTGATTGGTTCAATGCTTTTGCGCTGTTCACCGTCGAAATCCACCAGCACCACTTGCTTGCTAAATTTGAGCTCATCAAAACTCAAGGGAATGGGCGATCCGCTGTAACGAATATGCTCTGACTTGGCAACAATTTGAGGGCGATGAATGTGCCCCAAAGCAATATAGTCGGCTGGGGGAAAACCATCCGCTGCAAAGCCATCGAGCGATCCGATATAAATGTCACGCACCGATTTAGACGGGCTCACGCCCAATGCGGTTAAATGCCCGGTAGTAATAATGGGAACTTGCCATTGGTGTTCATCGCGAAGCGCGACCGCCGCTTGATAAAGCGCGTGATAATGGGCCTTGATAGCATCGCCTAACGCTTGGCGTTTTTCAGTGCCCGACTCGCCAGCGCGGCTGGTCATCACATCACGAGGGCGCACAAACGGCACGGCACAGACAATCGCGCCGACATCGCCTGCTTTGTTTTTCAGCGTCAGTAATTGGTCTTGAAGATCATCGCTGGTATTGGCCACCACTTGTGTATGAAGGCAGGCCAATAAGGATTTAGACTCTTTTAGCGTCGAGACCGAATCATGGTTTCCGCCTAAGACAATCAGTGAGCAGTGACGTTGACTAATCGATACCACAAATTGGTTATACAGCTCTCGGGCATAACTTGGCGGTGCGCCCGTATCAAACACATCTCCCGCAACAATAACCGCATCGATTTGGTGATCATCGATCTGGTCAAGTAACCAATCGAGGAAGGCTTGGTGCTCGCTTCGACGACTTTTCGTGAAGAAGTTTTGCCCTAAATGCCAGTCAGAAGTGTGGAGTATTTTCATTGCCGTTTGTGTGCTCGCTGTTTTAGATCTGCGCCAAATTGTACTCCATTTGGAGCGACATTCTGCTATGAATGCAATACCATGTGGCCTTTGTCATTATCGGATGGATAGAGCCTCGCCATGATTTGGTTTAAGAATATTTTTGCCTACCGCCTTACTCGAGAAATCGATCTCGACCCTGAGCACATTGAAAAGCAGCTATCTGAGTTTCGTTTCACGCCATGTGGCAGCCAAGATATGCAGAAGTTCGGTTGGACGACGGCGCTGGGTAAACACGGCGATATGATGACTCACGTCAGCGATGACAATATTCTGATCTGTGCACGCAAAGAAGAAAAAATGCTGCCCGCGTCAGTGATCAAAGATTCGCTAAATGCTCGCGTTGAGGTAATGGAAACCGAACAAGGTCGCCCGCTGAAAAAGAAAGAAAAAGACAGCATCAAAGATGACATCGTGATGGACTTACTCCCACGTGCATTTAGCCGCTTAAGCCAAACCTACGCGTTGATCATGCCAAAAACGGGCTTTGTGATTGTCGATGCTAGCAGTGCTAAAAAAGCAGAAGACATCTTGGCGCTGCTTCGCAAATCTTTGGGTAGTCTTCCTGTTGTTCCAGTGGAAACCAACAAGCCGGTGGAACTGGCGATGACTGAGTGGGTTCGATCTAATGCCGCGCCAAAAGGTTTCACTATCGGTGATGAGGCTGAACTCAAAGCCATTTTGGAGCAAGGCGGCGTGATTCGCTGTAAGCAACAAGATCTGTCGAGTGATGAGATTCTGGCACATATTGAGGCAGAGAAGCTCGTCACCAAACTGGCACTCAACTGGCAAGATCGTATTGATTTGATGCTGTGTGATGACATGTCTATCAAGCGCATTAAGTTCTCTGAAGAACTACGCGATCAAAATGCGGACATTGACCGTGAAGATATGGCTCAACGTTTAGATGCAGATTTGTCGCTAATGTGCGGCGAGCTAGGCGCATTCCTGCCAAACCTCTATGAGGAACTTGACGGCGTCGATAAAGCGGAATAATTCGGTGTAAACAGCACAGTCTGCATATTAAAACGGGGCATCGTAATGATGCCCCGTTTTTGGTTACTTGAATTGCTGTGCCAACATCATCTTGTCAAACGCGGCGACTGATTTCTTAAAATCAGTCATTTCAGCACGAGGCACAGATGTCGCCATAGGGATTTTGGCTTTCATCGGATTGACAGCTCTACCACGACTTAGCAATTCATAATGAATATGTGGCCCAGTCACGCGCCCACTGCGTCCAGATAATGCGATTTTCTGACCACGGCTCACGCGCTGACCTTTGCGCACCAATATCTTGCTGTTATGCAGATAGCGAGTACGGAATTGGTTGCCATGGTCTATGACGATATACTTACCTGCGTAAGGGTGATTACGCACCATCACCACGACACCATCACCTGTCGAAACCACCGGTGTTCCTGTGGAAACGGCAAAATCAGTACCATTGTGCGGCGAAACTCGCCCTGTCACTGGGTGTTTTCTTTTTGGGTTAAAGTGGGAACTGATACGTCCCTTATAAGTCATCGGATAGCGCTGAAACGCACTCTGAAGACTTTCGCCTCGATTGTCATAATAGTTGCCATCCGAATGAAGATAAGCCGTGATAGGCGCACCTCTTCGCTCTATACGGATACCTTGTATTTCGCGCTGCCCACTGGGTTGACCATCAACAAACTGCTCCGCTCGAACCACTTCAAACTTATCACCAGCACGTAGATCACGAGAAAAGTTAATTTTGTCTTTGAGTAGACTGGTGATCACTTCAACATCGTTGTAGCTCAATCCGGCTCGGCGGGCTGAGACAGAAAAGCTTCCTTCGATATCACCAGCGGCTACTGTCTGAATCCATTTACCTGGGACAATGATCTCTTCCAACTCGTACGAGCCATCGTCCAAAAGTTTGTATTGCACCTTCTGAGCAATGTTAAATTCAAGCTCTAGCTTTTCAAGGTGCTTACCACTGCCATCAACCCAAAAGCGCAAAATGTCATTGGGTTTTAACGTATCGATACGCAGGTGGTTTAAATCCGCTTCCATTAATTTCAGCAAGTCGCTGTATGGGATCCCCAGTTTCATGAAAATTTCGCTGAGACTATCACCTGACTGAATGGTGTATTCATAGGCAGGGAGGTCTATGACTATTTCTGAGGGCGCTTCCACCGCAGGCTGCGATGGCATCACAGATTCTGAGATGTTGAGGGGGATGATTCGAATCGGGTCGTTTTTCATGTTAACGGACACCGCCATCGTCACGAGTGACAATCCCATCAAGCCAAGCATCGATTTAGACAGCTTACTAAACGTCTTGGGTTTCTTTTCGTACATCAATCCACTTCTCAAACTTCTGATTTTTGCTCGTTCAATGAGAACTATAGGTGACAGTATAATAAAGCACCGTACAATTCATTTCATCATAATGTCAATTTATGCGCTGCTAATGAGTAAGTTTGCAGACCATAGGAAAGACATTATTTTCTTCGATTGGTTTCCCGAATGGAACTGGCTATGTTAACCAGATCACAGTAAAATCGCCCGCTACCCCGCATCAAGTTCGATGTGGCCTGACTTAGACTCAGAAAATAGAAGCCCAAGAATATGTTTGTACCAGAACTTTTGTCGCCAGCTGGCAGCCTAAAAAACATGCGTTACGCTTTCGCTTATGGCGCAGATGCCGTCTACGCAGGCCAACCGCGTTATAGCCTTCGTGTTCGCAACAATGAATTCAATCACGAAAACCTTCAAATCGGTATCGATGAAGCTCATGCGTTGGGCAAGAAATTCTACGTGGTATGTAATATTCAGCCACACAACTCGAAGCTGAAGACATTTATTCGCGATCTTAAGCCCGTCGTAGACATGGGACCTGATGCTCTAATCATGTCAGACCCAGGTCTTATCATGATGGTTCGTGAAGCATTCCCTGAGATGGCTATTCACCTGTCAGTCCAAGCAAATGCTGTTAACTGGGCGACTGTAAAGTTCTGGAAAACCCAAGGCGTTGAGCGTGTCATTCTGTCGCGTGAATTGTCTTTGGAAGAAATCGAAGAAATTCGTCAAGAAGTCCCTGAGATGGAACTTGAAATATTCGTTCATGGCGCACTTTGCATGGCGTACTCTGGACGATGCCTACTTTCTGGCTACATCAACAAACGTGACCCGAACCAAGGCACCTGCACCAACGCTTGCCGTTGGGAATATAAGGCAGAGAAGGCGACAGAAGACGAAACCGGGCAAATCGTTGAAGTGCCTAAAACGTCTGGCGTGCAAATTCACGAAGCCGAAGAGCGCCCTGATAACACCTTGGGTCTGGGTAAGCCAATTGATGACGTTGTTCTGCTGAGCGAAGCACATCGTCCTGAAGAGAAAATGGCTTCGTTTGAAGATGAGCACGGCACGTATATCATGAACTCAAAAGACCTTCGTGCTATTCAGCATGTTGATCGCCTAACAAAAATGGGCGTTCATTCACTGAAAATTGAAGGTCGTACCAAGTCTTTCTATTACTGCGCACGTACAGCGCAAGTTTACCGAAAAGCAATTGATGACGCTGTTGCAGGTAAGCCTTTTGACGAAACACTCATGTCTACACTTGAAAGCCTTGCTCACCGAGGATACACCGAAGGATTTCTTCGCCGCCACAACCATAGCGAATACCAAAACTATGACTACGGATACTCTGTATCTGACAGCCAGCAATTCGTTGGTGAATTCACTGGAAAACGTCGTGGAGATTTGGCTGAAGTTGAAGTAAAGAACAAATTTGTTGTTGGTGACTCAATCGAAATGATGACGCCAAATGGTAATGTTGTATTTACACTCGAAACGATGGAAAACCGTAAGAGCGAAGTTATCAACGACGCAAAAGGTAACGGACACTTTGTCTTTATCCCGATGCCAGAAGATATGGATTTATCGTTTGGTTTGCTAATGCGCAATCTGGTTGCAGGTACTAATACCCGTAATCCAAACGCCATTGAAGTCGTGAGTGCGTAATCCATGGCACTACTGATCACCGAGAAGTGCATTAACTGTGACATGTGCGATCCAGAGTGTCCGAACGAAGCAATAACGTTTGGGGCTGAGATCTACGAAATTGATCCAGACAAATGCACGGAATGCGTTGGTCACTATGAGAAGCCAACCTGTCAGTCAGTTTGTCCAATCAACAATTGCATCATCATTGATCCTGACAATCAGGAAGCCAATGACGAGCTCTTGGAAAAGTTCGTCAAACTGCAAGGCTTAGCCTAGCTGAGTAAGCGCCTGTTAGAGGCGCTTTTTTTATTGCGTCAGAACTATCTGGCACTCACTAGGCTTCACCTTAACTCGCTTCTTCTTGACTGTTTCTTTGTTTTTTTTACCATCGTCAGGCTTAGGTCGCCAGCTCATCAACTCTGATCCGCAACCATCACCTGCTGGTATAACATTTTGTGGCACGCATTCCTGACTCCCGTCAGGACAATGAAGTCTGACATGCATATGATAATGATGGCCCCACCATGGTCTCACCTTTCTTAGCCAAGCTCTGTCTTCCCACTCCATGCCACAAAGCGTTTCTTTTATGACGGGATGTACAAATATCCTTGCAACCTCAGGCTCTGAAGCTGCGACCTGAAAAAGGATCGCATGATCATCCATCCAACTATCACGACGAAGTGAGTAGCTCTTTAGATCAACTACACTGACCGCCGTTGGGCTTTCTAACCTTTCCCGAGTTAAAGTTTCCGGTGCAAAGCTAAGCCAAATATCCGCATCCAACCCTGTTTGATGGCTTGAATGACCACTCGTAAAATTTCCGCCTCGTGGCATAGAAATGTCTGCGATCATCAAATCATCCAGTCCAAATCCTTGTGTCTTTGAAGCAAGTTTTTTGAGATAAGCAACCATGTCAGGATGTGCATAGTAGCGATGACGAGAAGAACGGATCACTTGATAACCTACACCATTAAGCGGTAACGCTTCTGCGCCACTCAAACATCCATTGGCATAACTTCCTATCGACTGCTCACTGCCTTTTGAAGGACTAGTAACATTTTCCCATGGATTAGCATTTGCTATAGCAATCCAACCGCCAAGCAAGAAAAGAAAAATAAAAAGGATCATAAGTAGATTTTTCTTCATTTCGCCCCCTCCACATTCACCTTAGTAACATCCTAGCAGGCTACTTCTTTCAAATTGTTAACCTAACGAAATTTGAGAGGCGTAATACCAACAGCGGAATCCTAAATAAGGATTAAGTAAGAACACAAGATAGTCAAAAATTACAGAATAATGCGTATTGTATTGCTTACGAGGATATTAAGCGGTGATTAAGTCAAGGAAAGCGAGGGGGGAATTTGAAACTTACAGACGATAAAAAGCCCCGTCATTTCTGACGAGGCTTCTTAATAAATGGCGGAGCGGACGGGACTCGAACCCGCGACCCCCGGCGTGACAGGC
>NZ_JBGONO010000038.1:0-31669 GCF_041439165.1 Enterovibrio sp. FF113
GTCGCACCGATGATTGGCGCTGTGATTGCAGGTGTTGTTTATCGCTGGCTTAGCCCTAACGAAGATTAAACCATGAATCTTTAATATTCTGCTCGATATAAAAATGGACACATCGAGATAAAACAGAAGCCCCAGCGAGACTGGGGCTTCTGTTATCTGTTATCTGTTATCTGTTATCTGCAATTATGTTGGAAAATCGCTGCTGTCTGCAGGGCAACTCAACATCCACCGAACACCATATTTGTCGATGATGATGCCAAACCGCACATCCCAGAAGGTATAATCCAGTGGCATGATAATTTGCCCCATCTCTGACAGAGACAGAAACACTTCGCTCTGTCGCCTTTCATCGTCAAACGACACATGAAACGCTACATCGCCTGATCCTTGGGCCAATGAGTCATCCAACCCATCCGATGCGAGAAAGCGAATTTCTGGTGAAACGAATTCGGCATGCATAATTCGACTTAGAATATGCGACGGGAATTCAACCGGAGAGTCATTGAACGTGGTCAATGTGGTGATTTTTCCGTTCCAAGCATCCTCATAAAACGACAATGCATCGCGGCAAACACCATGAAACGTGATGTGTGGCTGAAGCTTACTCATAGCAACTCCTTTCCTAGAGAGGAAATTGTTATTGCTAAGACTATCAGTTGGAAGGATAAGCCTCGCCCAACTATTAAGACGTGCTCACTATTGTTCAAAACACAGCCGAAAAAAAGGGAGCAATGCTCCCTTCGATTATCAATCGTTATGATGACTTAAGTTATGACGATTTAAACGAGCTTTAACAGCACCTGCACGGGATGAAACAGCTTTTTGTGTTCAAATCGTTTCACCTGACTTCGGCACGAATAGCCTGTCGCCATGCAGCGTGAATGCGGTAATGACTCAAGACGAGGCTTCCAGCTTAAATCATAAATGCCCTTAGAATTTTCTAGCTTATCCGACTCATGCCCATAGGTGCCAGCCATGCCGCAACAACCCACTGGTACTGCTTCTAACTTACCGCCAAAGTGCGCAAAAATACGTCCCCATTCTGCTTCTGCATTCGGCAGTTTGGTTTTTTCGGTACAGTGGGCCAGCAAATACCACGCGTCATTGTCGGCATGTTCTTTTGCTGGCAGATGTGTGATTTCATCCAACAGCCACTCATGGGCTGTCAGCACTGAAAAATCACCACGCTTGTCACCGAGCACTTCGTTGTATTCATCGCGATAACAAAGCACAAGAGCAGGATCAACGCCCACCATTGGGATAGAAAGCCCTGCTACCTGATTAAGAAACTCAGACGTATTCGACGCGGTTTTGGCAAACTTCTTCAGGAATCCCTTGATATGCTGTGCTTTGCCGTTAGGTTTGAATGGCAACAGCATCGGCTTTTTACCTAGCTTCTCAACCAAGCTCACCAAGTCACGGATCACATCCGCTTCATAGAACGTGGTAAATGGGTCTTGAACAATAAGTACATAACGCGAACGCTCTTCATCGCTCAATGCCTGCAACCATTGCAAATCAAACTTGGTGGCATGGTGACCATCCAAAGATTCCATCAGCGTAGGCACTGACAAAGCAGGCGCATCGACATAACCCACCACTTTTTTGGTTACAGCCTGCGCCCATTTTGGTTGGGTAAACGTGTTTACAATCACTGGCGCCTTCGCCATCCAAGGCAACATAGATTCGATGTTTGCGACCAAGTAGTCTTTGGCTGGGCGTTGATAACGGCTGTAATACAGATTGATAAAGCGAGAGCGGAAACTTGGCACATCCACTTTTATCGGACATTGCGTCGCACAGGCTTTACACGCCAAACACCCGTTCATCGCTTCCATCACTTCGTGCGAGAAGTCGTAATCGTCTTTTTTTGCTAGCCAGGTGTTTTTGAAGCGAGCGACAATTTGACGTACTGATGGCGTTTTTTCGCTTAACTCTTTTTCCATCACCAATGGGTCAACACCCTGTTCGGCCAGAAGTCGCAGCCATTCACGCACAATGCCTGCACGGCCTTTTGGCGAGTGGCGACGGTCATAGGTGATTTTCATCGACGGACACATTGGCGAACTGGTGTCGTAGTTAAAGCAAAGCCCATTACCGTTACATTCCATTGCTTGACGGAAGCTATCACGGGTTACGACAGGGATTTGGCGATCGAGCGCACCGCGTTTCGGGCCTTCAACTTTGACTAAGGTGTCAGTGCTGTCATACGGGGTACAAATTTTACCTGGGTTCATTCGGTTGTCGGGATCAAACGCCGCTTTGACTTTGCGCAGTTCGTTAAACAGATCGTCGCCGAAAAATTCAGGCCCATATTCTGAACGGAAACCTTTGCCGTGTTCACCCCACATCAGGCCGCCATATTTCGCCACCAGCGCGACCACTTGATCGGAAATCGTCTTCATCAAGCGTTCTTGTTCAGGGTCACACAGATCAAGCGCAGGACGGACATGCAGTACACCCGCGTCAACGTGACCAAACATGCCGTAATCCAGATGATAACTATCGAGCAGAGCACGGAACTCAACAATGTAATCGGCAAGGTTTTCAGGAGGAACGCAGGTATCTTCGGCAAACGCGACAGGTTTGGCTGCACCTTTCGTTGCACCCAGTAAACCAACGGCTTTTTTGCGCATATTGTAGATGCGATTAATAGAAGCCAAATCATCACAAACCTGATAACCAATCACGCCTTGCTCGCCCGTCTGAACAAACACATCTAAGCGTTCTGTTAGCGCAGCAACTTGGGCAGCAATCTCTTCAATATCATTGCCGGCGAACTCGACAATATTAATGCCTTGCATCACTTTGCCAGGTACATCAGTCAGCAGTTCTTTTACTGTGTTCCAGACAATATCTTCGCGAGCAAGGTTCAAGACGCGAGAATCAACGGTTTCTACCGACAAGGCATTCGCTTCAACCATCACTGGTGCGCTTCTCAGCGCAGAGTCGAAGCTGTCGTACTTCACGTTGACCAGAGTGCGCGCTTTCGGGATTGGGGTGATGTTTAGTTTGGCTTCTGCAATAAAGGCCAGCGAGCCTTCTGCGCCGCAAAGTACACGGCCGATATCGAACGTGTCGTTTTCTGGCTCAAAGGCATTTTTGAGATCATACCCCGTCAGGAAACGGTTCAACGGCGGGAACTTAGCATCAATGTCTGCACGTTTTGAACGACAAATTTCCGAGACGGTTCTTAACGCATGGCCTGCAAAATCCTCTCGACCACTGGACGCAATTGCATCGATTGAAAGCCTGCTAGTGTCCAGGATAGAACCGTCAACCAACACCGCGGTAAGCCCGAGAACATGGTCGGAAGTTTTGCCATAACGCAGAGAACCTTGACCTGAAGCATCGGTATTAATCATACCGCCGACAGTGGCGCGATTACTGGTAGAAAGATCAGGAGAGAAGAAGAATCCATGGGGTCGCAGGGCATCATTGAGCGCATCTTTAATCACACCCGCCTGTACGCGTACCCAGCCTTCATCAACGTTGATTTCGAGGATTTCCCGCATATGGCGAGACATATCAACGACAAGGTGTTGTGTCAGCGACTGACCATTTGTACCCGTACCACCCCCGCGCGCTGAAAAACGAATGTCGTTAAATTCGTCGTCCTTGCACAGCGAACCAATCAAAGATAAATCTTGAATAGACGTTGGAAAAACAACCGCTTGAGGCAGTAACTGATAAACGGAATTATCTGTTGCAACCGCGAGTCGGCTTGCGTAGAAGGTTTCTACATCACCTTGAAAGCCATTCTTTTTGAGCGCATCAAGATAGCGCCCAACAACTGGTTCAAGAATATGCTGGTGGGTAAGTGCTGGTAACATCATGCTCCCTGAGGCCAGTAAATACACCGTGGTTCCTTACGGTTGCTGGCAGATTGCGTTGAATTCGATGACCATCACTTTACCTCAGGTGTGAGGTGCATCAAAGTGGAAATGCAACCCTCACCAGAGGAAAAGCGGCTGAAAACACACAACTTAGCGGCTGAAAAGACGTGCCGTTTTCTTCTCGCGAGTTTTTAACGCATGACTTGACGGAAAACTCTTGGCGTCACCACCAAAATCCAAACCGCGATGGCCCAACCTGTCGCACAGTTCAATGCAACGATAACTTCATTAACCGCGTATTTCGCCGTCATGATGTTATCCATGAGTATCAACACCAGCACACCCACCGACGCCATAACGAAAAATGTCGCCTTCGCATGACGTCTAACCGCAGAAACATAAATCGGATAGATCTTTAAGCAAAGTAATGAGCAATATGTACCCAAACAAATTGCAGACAGATAAATGATGTGTGGTTTATGAATCCATAAGCCCAAAACAGCGGCAAACACAAACGAGAGCAACCAAAATCTGGCCGACGTTAACACTCTCGTTCTGTTAGCAAATCGCCAGTTTCTAAGCTGGCGCAGCGCAAAGCTCGCACCAAGGCCAATGGAAAATCCAACCAACACATCCGACGGATAGTGCTCGCCCTGAATCAGGACCTTGCCACTCAATAACAAGACTGACACGACGCCTAACAATGCGAGTCCTCTTCTTCCACGCGAATGTTTTTCTTTCTCCCAAGTCAGCAATAGCCAGCTAAACAAAAAGGTGGTTAATGCCACCATGCTGCCAGGCAACGTATACCCCAACGTGTCATGTTCACCAAAGACTGGATCGATAAAGTAAGGGCGAGGCACTTCGATAATCGTGGTCATTAGCAAAGTAAATACAGAGACAGCGAATAAACCCGCACCATAGATCAGTGTCGCGCGATGACCGTGATAAGATCGAATAAACACCAAAGATAAGAGAAAGAAGAGCGGTGTAATCAAGCTGCCCGCAGCAACAATGGCATTCGTGAAACGCGTGAAGGAGCGACTCCCCGATCGATAATCCTGGAAAGACTGAAGTGCACTCAATTGACTGCGATAAAACGGTGTCAAATCTTCAGGCTCTCCCGGGGAGAACACGAAATCACTTGGGGTCACTAAAGGTACCCATTGAGGAAACATCCATTTGTGCTCAGGAAATCGATAGTGACTTCGAACGGCTGGCGTATTGGGTAGCAGCAAAACTCGGGTGACTTCTTTACCAAAATGGGGCGCAGACCAAGCCATCAGTACACGTCGACTATTTTCATCAATAAAATAGGGAGTGGGTGTTTTCAAGGTACAAGCAAAGATGGCTGAATTGTACGTACGCGCGATCATGTCGCCAATATCGACATGCAGCCCGGTTTCTTCAAACACTTCTCTTGTTGCGCCCATCTGCGGTGTTTCATCGCCGATGATAGAGCCTCCGGGAATGGAGTATTTCCCACTGATTGCCTCATCGATCATCAAAATATTGCCGTCACCATCAACAATCAAACAATCTGCCGCCTTTATGGGTAGCGTACTGTTAATTGCATTTACCGATGTGTTCGCTAACACATTGAACGCAAGAAGGATAAATAACCCCATGATTAAACGTAAAAATATCAAAAAAAACAAACCTCTTTCAAAATCAAACAAACCACATTCAATTGAATACTGCACCCATCGCCTGCCATAATCAGCTCAGTCGAATTAGATCGAACATTCCTTTATGCATCGCCAATACGCTGCCCAACCCGTTTTGTCACCTCGCTACTATCTCGATAATTTCCTTTCCATTATCGATGTCGTATCTACCCGTTATGGCGATTTGCTGACCCAAACGGAGCAACGGTGGCTGTTTACCTTTTCTTCGCTTCCCTTGGATGCCAAGCTGCTCACTGTGCGTTTATTGTCGCGCAAAGGCTGCTGGTTTCGGCGCGACAAACTGCACTACGAAGAAGTCGACGACATTGACAGCGCTATTCACGACCTCGCCAAGCACGGTGTTATCACCGTGACTCGCACGCCTCCCTTTGTCATCGCTGCGGACCTGATGACCAAGCCAGAATTGCTGGAGCACTTCTCCGCGCATTCACTCAAAGCATCCGCTAAGAAAAGCGAATTAGTCGCCACCATTTTGGGATTACTAACGGAAGACGATAATATCCCGCCACTGAACACAGACTGCTTATGTATGTCTCACGATGTGCTGCCTATTTTTCTGTTGTTGTACTTTGGCAACTCTCGACAAGACCTCAGCCAATTTGTTTTAAGTGACTTAGGTATTTACCGCTTCGAGAGCGTACCACTTCTTTATGCCGACAGACTGTTCAACTCCAGAGACCAAGTAGAAGATTGGCTATTTTTATCGACACTCAATGATGACTACTGGCAATACAGCGAAAAAAAAGACATTCATTCAGCGCTAGCGCTGATCAACTCGCTGCCAAAGAAGCCATCTTGGCCGCCTTTGGCCCAAAAATGGGACAGGCTTGCCAATCGTTTGGCACGGGATGCTGAACGCACCGGCGATTTTTCAACCGCCACTTTCTTATTTACACAATCAGGCTTACCTCCAGCTCGCGAACGACTCGCCCGCATGGCTATCAAACAGGAAGACTGTCATTCAGCCAGTCAGGCTGTCGCCTCGATGCTCGAACACCCCATCAACGAAGATGAAAAAGACGTTGCTGACCGCCTTGCTCGACAGCTCGCCAAGAAAGTTTCCCCTCTTAGTTTGCCTTTTCACATTCAGCCCTTAGCTACCAGGCAATATGCAATAGAGACGCTTTCACTCACCCTTGAAGGGCGCGTTGAACGACTTGCGGCGAATGAATTTGAATCTCAAGGCTGGAAAGTCTGGTTCTGCGAAAATGCCGTGCTCAATGCCCTATTTGGTCTGGTGTTCTGGGATATCATCTTCGCCCCTATTAAAGGCGCATTTTTGAATCCCTTTCAGCGCTCTCCGAGAGACATGTATTCCCCTGAGTTTGCAAACCAAAGAAAAACATTGATCGATGAGAGGATCACCGATTTTACCAACGGCAGTTATTCAGTACTGGATATTTACGATGAGAAAGAAGGTATAGCAAACGAATGGGTACACTGGGGTATGGTTGATAGAAGCTTAGTTGAAGCGGCCTGTTCGACACTGGCATGTGACCAGATCATTGCCTGTTTGAATCGAATGCTATTTGATACGAAATCCAACCGCTCCGGACATCCTGACTTGTTTATGGTGAAGGATGGTTGTTGCCAGTTTGTGGAAATTAAAGGTCCGGGTGACAAATTACAGCCACATCAAATCCGCTGGCTTAACTTTCTTAATGCGCACGACATCACAAGTAAAGTGCTTTACATTGAACCCTCTACTTAGTCGCCAACAGTCATGCATTTTTTCATTTTTAATACATACTTATAAGAAAGAATTGTTAGATGCGTGAATTGCGGAGATGGCGATGAGTAATACGTTAAAGCAGATTATTTATATTAGCAGTGCAGAGCACCCTTTCACTGATCTGGAACTCTCCAATATGTTGGCGGCCATCCGCAAAAACAATGAGCAACACAACGTAACAGGCATGCTTCTGTACAAGGACGGTGATTTCATTCAAGTGATAGAGGGCGAAGAAGAAGTACTCGAACCACTTTTTAAGGTTATCTGTAAAGATCACCGCCATTATTCCGTGGTTGAGTTAATGCGCAAAACCATTCCAGACAGACAATTCAAAAACTGGAGTATGGGATTTCATCATATCAATAGCGATGATCCAAGATTGGCCGAATTTAATCACTTCTTCGATGACACCATTAACCATCAAGTCGATGCGGGTGAAGCCCTTAATCTGTTGCTTGTTTTTAGAGAATAAATACAAAATAGAGACGTGAATAAAACAGAAAAGAGTGCACAATGCACTCTTTGCTAGTTTAAAGATATGATCCCTTGATCGCTACTTGATAGCGATACCTACATTAAGATCTTCAAACCAATCTAGAAATTTACCCACATTGTCACCCGTGAAAACACGTCCATGCTGCGGGCACATCATATCAATATCTAACAAACGCACGCGTCGTATCCAATCATTTTTTGCTTCATTCGACGGCATCCAGCGCTGGTGAAATCCGTGCATTTTCGGAATATGCTCTTCGAAATCTTCCACTTCAAGTGGCGCATCGTCATCTTCCAAAGCTGCACCAACATCACCACTCATGAGGATTTTCGCAACCGGATCATAAACATGATAATTGCCTGATGCATGAAGATAATGCGCGGGAATGAACTGAACTTCCACACCATTGATAACCAAACGCCCCCCTTCGTCAGCAATCGGTGCGTACTCAATGTTCTGCATACCAAAATGACGAATAAACCCTTCCCACAACCAAGGTGCATGCAATTTAGTGTCGAGCAAAGCCGTATCCCATAACCCGAGAGAGGAAATAATATCGGGGTCCTGATGAGACGCGAACAAATGATGGATTTGTGTGATTGGCACTTGTTTCACCACAGACGCGAGCATGGCAGAGAATATCTCCATACCACCGGGATCCATCAACAAGGCACTCTTCGGTGTGCGGATCATGTACTGGTTGGTATCAATGATTTTTTCAGGTTTAGACGGATCCCGACCAAACATAAACCATTGATGCGTTTCGCCAGAGTAAATTTCTTTTGTGATCATTTCAGCCTGTCTCCGGGACATGGTTGCCGTTGTAAATGGGGTTCACACTGCCTATGTCTAGTAGTAGTCGTCTGACAATTCGCGGCAAAGCGATTGAGAAAGCATAATGTGAACCTGGATGCGCTCTGCTGCTGTGGAGACATTGTCTGCAACCACATTGAGCCCCTCTTCAAACTTCTTGCCTGACTGCGATGCCTCAACACGCGACATGGCGGACAGAACAGACGCGGTTTTGATTTCACGAGCAAGGCTTTCAAGTAGCTCTGACAACTGAGCGACTTCTCGGTGAAAATGACGAAGCACTTTTGCGTGTTCCGCTTTCATCTGTTCGATAGGATCGATAATGCTTTGAACAAATTCTGACTCTCGGCTTATTGTCGCCGCCTGCATAAATCGGTCGATGGTTCGCTCGCTGCGTACAGCAACTGTTGCCAAACGACTAATGGTGACCGCTTTTAGGTTGATGACATCTGATGTTTTAACCGTTGTGTCAGCAAGCTGATCAATGAAATCTGTAATAGCACGAAAACCAGCTGCACCTTGACCTGCACGTAAAGCAAGTGCGCGGGCATTGCTAGCCGTCAACGATATATCGTTAGCAATCTCACGTGCTTTATACAATTCAGCAGCCACAACAGCAGCGGTCACAAAGTGGTTATCAACATTTAAGTCAGTCATGGATATATCTGATTTATTAGGGTCTTTGCTAAGTTTAGACAAGATCTAGCGTGTAATCAGAAATGAGACATCTTTTATTAAATATTTGATTCAAAGCATGTATCTCCTATTTTAATCGCCAACTTGTTTGCGAATTCCATAAAAAAAGCACCGTGAGTGTTCGGTGCTTTCTGCTGTCTTTTAATCACCTTCTATGGTGAGTTTTTAGCGGTTAGCTTGCACCTGGACCAGCATCTTTTTTAGGATTTTTGAACACGTATTTGGTGCCGTCGTAAATCAAGGTCGAAAGGAGTCGTCGGCAATTTGCCTTACCGGGTTCATCAAATATCATCCCGTATGTTTGTTTACCGCGTTTGGTTCGACCATTTTTCACGCCACCACTCAATGCGTAGGTATCGCCATTCGCCTTGTTAACAACCTCGAGAACAATCTTTTGGCCAACATCAAATTCGGGAGATATGGCGTCATAACTAAAGCCACAACCCCCAGACGATACGTCTGTCAATATCACGCCCAACTTACGATTCGACAGTTGAATGTCACCGGGTAACCGCAGCTCATAACGAACTTCATTTCTGAGTAGAACCAATTTTGCCTGCTGAGGTACAGGAAAAACGAGCACTTGAATAGGTCGTAAAACGACATGCGCGATGCGCGTTCTAAAACGTATTAACGCACCTTCCCCCTGCTCAGAGATCCCCTCAATGTCTACATTGAATCCTTCCATGAAGAATTCTTCATAATCTTTTTTGGTGAGTCTCGGCATGGTGAAAAAGATATGCTGCTGATCATCAAAACCAATAAAATTTGATTTAAAATTAAGGTGTTGTCCCAATGGGGTTACAATTTCAAGCGATGCTTCAGTGCCATGCTGAATGAAGTCCATGGCTTGAAGTCCCATGATCACGCGTTCTCTCGGTCGTGCCGGCGGCTTTTTCGCTGGTGCTGAGTTTGTATTCATTAATATCCCTCGCCGGAAATACACTTAGATGATGTTCAATGCTCGCGTTCTTCACGCGTAAATGATCATTTTCGCCAAAATGTCGGAAAAACTTACACACCAATTACTCTTGGTATTCAACAAAAACACTTTCTCTCATAGTTAGGTATAGGCAAGAGTTCAGTTAAATTCAATGTGGACAGTGCCAATTTTCAACAAATAAAGTTCATCTTTCACCTTGTAATTTAAAGGTTTTACTCATCTTTAACACAAAGACGAAGAACTACTAATGCGCCTTTTATTGGCTTTTGTGACTCAGAACATAAGAGAAACATCTGATTCATTTTTATAGTTTTATAAAGTTTATGAAGCAGATGTCTACACTTACACTATTCAGCGATATGAAATATACGTGGTGCGTATTGGCTATAAACGTAACAAAACGTCTCTATCTTTCATGGCTAATGGCGGTTAGTTTTGCGATCTGGCCGCTATTTATTGTGCCTACGATAAGCGCACAGCAATTGCATTATCCTGCGCCTCAAAATATGAAAGACGTGCTAGAAACCTTGGGATTTGAAGATCCTTGGACGGACATGAATGATGGAGAAAAACTCATCATTCACAACGGAGAAATCTGGCTGCGAGATGGTGATTACTTTGCCGTATTGGATGTCAGTGATACTAACGAAAATACAATGCGCTTATCACTAATGAATAATCTCACCGTATGCGCAAAGCTTGGTGTTGCGGTGACAGGCCAATCATCCTCAGACGTTTTCAGCACCTTTGGCACACTAACAAAAGATGCCCTTGTGAAACCCGAGCAACAAATGCTGGCTGGCAATGCACCGTTTCATTTTCATGTATTAGTGACAGAGTTATTGGCGGGAAGAACAACGATGCAGTGCGGTGTTAAACGCTAATAAAGACAGATTGGGCACTCACCTGCACCATTGAAAACAGAGAGAGAGAAAGCGGACATGACTGAAACTTCATTTGAGCAGCCCCCAAAAAGAGCTGCTATTCACTACATTGTCGCGGTCATTGTTTTTACTTTATATGGTGCAAAAGTTTGCCCATTCATCGATTCGTTACCGACGGCGGTTTTGCTTATTCAATCCGCCACCGTGTTTATTCTGCTCTTTTTTGTCCGTTTGATGCTTCGTGCGGTATATCACGCAGAGGTGAGCTTGCTGACCAACGTGGCCATTTTCACGCTCGCTGGTGTTGGCTTCGCGACATGGTATGGCACGCTTTATGGTTTTCCTTTAGACAGTAATCTCAAAGTGGCGCTGGGTATGACTTTACTGGGAATCGTGATCAGCCTAGATTTAGCCATTGATAATGCACGCTACAAGTCTGCCACCTCAACCAACGAAAACAATGCGCCACAAAAGTTCACCCCATTAGCTGGCCAAATTGGTTTGGGCGCCATGTTTTTGGTCGTGATGGTAACGGTGCTGCTTGGGCTGGTTGTCACTAAAGATTTACTTTGGCTGGTTGAGCATACTGAACACAAACCTGCCATTGCCGACATTGATAGCATTCTTAAAGAGTTTGTCTTTGTTGCACTCGTGGTTTTGGGTTATATCGCCGTCATTTCAAAAAACGCGACGCGTTTGATTCATCAGCAATTGGAACGTCAAACCCACGTCATGGTGCTCGCAGCTGACGGGCAATTAGAGCAAAGGCTGCCTTCAAACCACGCAGGAGAATTAGGCGTTATTGCGTATTACACAAACAAAATGCTGATTGATCTACACACCAGTTACGACGAGATAAACCGCACTCGAGATGCCACCATTATTGGACTTTCTACTTTGGCAGAAGTGCGAGACAACGAAACTGGTGCCCATATTCTGCGTACGCAAAACTATGTTCGCGCACTGGCTTACACATTGCGTAGACAAAGCAAATATGCGGCCTACCTCAGTGACGACACGATTGATCTGCTCTACAAATCAGCACCTCTTCATGATGTAGGAAAGGTGGGCATTCCGGACGCCATTTTGCTCAAGCCGGGCAAACTGACTGACGAAGAATTTGTCATCATGAAGACACATGCTCAGTTAGGTGCGGATGCGTTGTCGATGACAGAGAAAAGCGTTGAAGGCATTGCCTTCTTACGTTTTGCTCAAGAAATTGCCGCAACGCATCATGAGAAATGGGATGGTTCTGGTTACCCACTCGGGTTGGCGGGGGAAAAAATTCCGCTGTCAGGCCGCTTAATGGCACTGGCTGATGTGTACGATGCCTTGATCTCAAAACGGGTTTATAAACCCGCGTTTAGTCATGAAAAGGCCAAGGAGATCATCTTGCAGGGCAAAGGAAGCCATTTTGACCCTGCTGTGGTTGACGCATTTCTAGCATGTGAACATCAGTTTGTTGAGATAGCCGCACAGTTTGCCGATGAAGGCATGCAAACCGCCCACGCCAGCTAATCTTAGGACCATTTGGTTTTGGCTTATTAAACTTTGCCTTATTAAGCTCTGGCTTATCAGCCCTGTCTTGTTCCGCCTTGTCTATTCCGACATGGCTGACTGTTCGATAGCAGGCGGCGCTTGTTCGAACTCAAGCGCTTTTTTGGGTAACTTTGACATCACGGGATAATCTCCCTGCCAAAGCTCCTTAACGAATACAGATGGCTTTTCTGGATGGCAGAAAATCCAACACGCTTGCCGCGCTCGGGTCAGCGCCACATAGAAAAGCCGACGCTCTTCGGCATGCTCCATTTCCCCGTCAACAGACAGCATCGCCACTTCTAGCCCTTCGCTTTGGCCTTTTGCTGGGAATACGCCCTCGTTAACATCGAGTAAAAACGTAAAATCTGCTTCTAATCCTTTGCTCGCATGTGCCGTAACAAACACAATATTGAGCGATGGCCAACGCGCTTGCCATGATGAAAATCCCTCTGGTTTACTGGCATGATTGCGCCCTATCATCATGAGTGTTGCGTCACGCTCCCCCTTTGATGCTGCAAGCTTCGTCAGTGTGTCTTCTAGCGTTTCTGATGACACAAGGTGCACGGCCTTTTTCTTCTGCGTTTTCACACTATTCAGCGGTTTAGCCAACTGTCTTGGATTGACCTGAATAAACGGGTTTGCCACCGCACCTATTTGGGAATGGAAACGGTAAGTCACGTCCAAATAGCGAATAACGCCAGCGGGGAATCGTGCGAGAAAATCCGTGGTCAAACTGACATCGGAGCCCGCAAAACGGTATATCGCCTGCCAATCATCACCCACCGCGAACAACGAAGGCGCACGTTCTCGCTTACCGCCACACAGTGCTTCAAGCATTTCCATGCGTGACGGGGAAATATCTTGGTATTCGTCCACCATTATGTGGTCATATTGCGCCGAAAACGTCGCGCTTTTTCGTAAAAGTAACTTGGTGGCTTCTTTAATCAATCCGTTAAAATCGACTTCATTCGCTTGAGACAAATGAGTTTGATAACTGCGCATCAAAGGCCATACCAACGCGAATTCACTTTCAGCGCGCGCATCACCGTTCACTTGCGAGCGCATCGCCGCCTGCGATTTATTTTGTTGGATCAGCAGATCAACCTGACGCCACAACCATTTGTGTAAACGCGGTTCATGAGCCTGTTCAGCCAATTTTCTCTCTGCGTTCAAGCCAGGTAATTTCCACTGAGAAAGGTGCTTCAGCCAGCGTTTTTCGACCGCAGGTTGAGTGAGATGCTCAGCGAGCCATAGCGTCATCCAACTGAGTTTCGCTTCTTCATCGGTCGCGAGTGCAGACAGCACAGGTGCGTTACCTGTGAGCGCCTTGATGACTTTTGTTGCAAAGCTATGGAACGTAGACACTTCAACATTTCGCAGCCCCGCACTGGCTAGCCGTTGCGCCATTTCTTCGCTGGCTTTCTTGCCAAATGCCAACATCACGATGCGTTCTGGTGTGGTTTGCTCGCTGGCTACCAAGTATTGGGTGCGCGCCATCAACACGCTGGTTTTGCCTGAGCCTGCACCAGCCAAAAGAAGATTATGGTTGTCATCCATCAACACGGCTTGACGCTGAGAAGGGTTAAGCGGCGAAGATTCAATGCCATCAAACCACTGAGACCAACGTTCTAGTTCGGTTTCCCGCCATTGGGTGTTTTTGGCTTCACGCATCGCGCTGCCATTTTGCAGCCAACCGAAGAACCCTTGATACAGCGCAGGATTGGCAATAGAAGCCACTTGGGGGTGTACACCAAATTCCGCCACGGCTATTCCCGCTTTGCTGACCCATTGTTGTAAATCGGCGTCACGCAGGTAGCCTTTATGCCCTTCAAGTTCATCGCGCAGCGCCACCAACTCGTGTTCAACCAGCATGAATGTGTTCTTCTGCTTTGCCAGCCAATCTTGATAGCTTGCTGTCAATTGTTCGACCAAGGAAGAAAGTTCAAACCATGGAAGACCATAAACAGAGATTGACCGTGCAGGTTGATCGGCAGGGGAAACAATAAACGTCAGCTTACCCCACAACAAACCGCGAGATAGGCGACATTGCCCGTCCCAAATGGCGAAGGGGACAGTTTCTGTCAAATGTTTGGATTCAAACACAAGGTGGTGTTCTTCAAGTGCGATGCTGTAGTGATCGCCTTGCACACACCATTGAGCCAACTTACTGGCTGATAATTTCATCAAAGGCTTCTGTTACGTAAATTTCAGTGTGTAGGATAGCAACTTCTGACACGCATCTCACGACCTTCAGTCATGCGTCGTTGAAGAACATAGGTGAATGAAAAATCAACAAAAGGATCTTATGAAAGGGAAAAAACCCTCGTTTTTGATCTCACCCCTTGGATGAAGGTTTCAATCTGCTATCTTACTTCCATTCTTCATCTAGTTTCGTTCTCATGATATCTAAACGCACTTCGCTTACATTCCGTGAATACTGGGCAAACAGCCGAATTAATTACAGCGTCCGCGTGTTTATCGCCTTGGTCGGTGTTGCTCTTCCCTGTTGGTGGTATGGTGCATCTGAAGCGATTACCCCCTTGGTGTTGGGTATCATTGCTTCTGCACTGGCCGAAACGGATGACAATTTCTCGGGTCGACTCTCCGCCCTTCTCACCACCCTATTCTGTTTTGCTATCACGACCTTCTCTGTCGAAATCCTTTTTGAATATCCCATTTTGTTTGCGTTGGGAATGGTCGTTTCCACCTTCAGTTTTATCATGTTGGGCGCCATTGGCCCTCGCTATACCAGCATTGCTTTTGCTTCTGTGCTGACCGCGATTTACACCATGCTAGGGGCGCAAGAATCCCCCTCTCTTTGGTTCCAGCCGATGCTGCTCATCGCGGGCGCGGCTTGGTATGGTTTGATTTCTCTCGTCTGGCTTTTGCTCTGGCCGCTGCAACCGGTTCAGCAAAGCATTGCTTTGGTATTCAACACCCTTTCTCACTATCTCGATCAAAAATCAGAGATGTTTCACCCCAGTCGCAGCTTGAATCCGCAACCTTTGCGACTGCGTGATGCGAACGAAAATATCAAAGTGGTGAATGCGCTTAACGGTGCCAAAACCGCCTTAATGAACCGAATGCGTCGCGGTCGGGTCAACGACAACACACGACAACTGCTGAAAATTTACTTTCTTGCCCAAGACATTCATGAGCGCGCGAACTCGTCCCACTATCGCTATCAAGATCTAGCCGAAGTGTTCTTCCATAGCGATGTCATGTTCCGCTTGCAGCACCTATTGCACTTGCAAGCTAAAGCCTGCTTAGAGGTTTCACACTGCCTCACCTTGTCTCGCCCTTATCGTCACGGCGAGCAAAGCGTCAAAGCATTGGATGAATTGCAAGAGTCGCTCATTTATATCAAAGCAGAAAATAACCCTGAGTGGAACCCGTTACTTAGTCAGTTAGACTTTCTATTCAGCAACTTAGCCACGGTAGAGCGCCAGCTTTCCAACATCAGTAATCCTGATGCCATGCTCAATGACGAAGACAAAGAAATCCCAGATTCAAACGCACACAGCTTCCGTGAAAAGTGCGCCCGTGTTTGGGCACAGCTAACGCCTAAATCATTGCTGTTTCGCCATGCGGTGCGTTTGAGCCTGGCGCTGGGTGTCGGCTATGGCATTATTCAGGCGTTTGATTTAACGCGCGGCTACTGGATATTGCTCACCATCTTGTTTGTGTGTCAGGTCAACTACTCTGCCACCCGAAGTAAGCTCACTGAGCGTGTATCCGGCACCTTAATTGGCTTACTGGTTGGTCTCCCCCTACTCACATTGTTCCCTGATTTAACAGGGCAACTGGTACTGATGGTGTTATTTGGCGTGTTGTTCTTCGCCTTCCGCACCACCCACTATGCCGCAGCGACCGCGTTTATTACCTTGTTGGTGCTCATGTGTTTCAACCAACTCGGTGAAGGCTATGCGGTGATGCTACCTCGCCTTGGGGATACGCTAATTGGCTGTTTATTGTCAGTCGCGGCAGTGCGTTTTGTTTTACCTGATTGGCAAGCACACCGTTTACGCGGGATCATGAAAGATTCTGTCACGGCAAACCGAGATTATTTGGGGCAAATCATTGGCCAATACCGCATTGGTAAACGCGATACCATGGCCTATCGCGTGGCTCGACGCGAATCCCATAATCAAGATGCACAGCTAACCACCGCCATCAGTAACATGTTGGCAGAGCCAGGACGCTACCGCACCGCCATTGATGAAAGCTTCCGTTTTCTGTGTTTGAACCATGCCATGCTGAGTTATATCTCAACCCTTGGCGCACACCGCATGCAAATGGATGATGACAGCATTCATGAACTGGTATCCAAAGCGCACCGTGGCATACACGAAGAGCTGGATTGTCTGATCACAAAACTGGCGGGGGATGCGGTTGAAACGACACCTTGCTTAGATGACGCGCTTGGCAAGCATTTAGAACGATGGCGTGAAGAAGAAAGTACATCAGCACGTATGGTGTTGCAGCAACTCCATTTGATTCATCGTATCTTGCCAGAAATGCACATGCTGACAGACGAGCTTGCAAAGAAAGCGCTCAAGAGTTCAAAGTCGTAAGGGAACATGATGAAAGGCCTAATGCTGTTCATATTACTTTTTGCGTTCAACGCGCACGCTGGTAACAACCACAATGTGGAATCCCTCCCCCGCATTGTCTGGCTAGACCAACAAGGCGAGGTCGTTCCAGACAACGTGATTGATGCCATTACTGACAGCTGCGGCATTGACCAAGCCGCCCACCGTATCGCCAATCTCAACGGCGGCGATATTGAATCAGCGATTGATGAGTACAAAGCCGCCGTCGCCTGCTTCGAAGAACACGCATTCATCAAACAACGCGCGGAATAACGCTCCGCGTTTTTTCAAAAGCGTTTTTTGTTCTATCTGCATTGGCGAAGATACATCCAATCAGTTTCAATCCGAGATCCTTCAATAGATTGTCTGATGGCAATCCGTGATGTTGGTAGAAACATCCAAACTTGGCGTATTCCCTCGTTCGCACTGACAACACATTTAGTTATACTCGATTAAAAACAGATCCTTAAAGAAACCTCCAGTGATTATTGGTTGTGTGGAAAACCCCAAAGCGGAGGGTTTCAGCACCCCACATTGGGATCTAATTGGCTGTTAGGCAACCTTCGGTAGAATTTTAATGATGTATCACTTAACAACCAACTTAATTTATCGTTCATTTGAAATGAAGCCTGTTAAGTTTTTACTTGCCATGTATACGTTTGCGGCATTATGGGCTGTATGTTTTGGTTTAATAATTGATACTTTCATAGTTACAGATAAATTTATTATTCCTAATGGCGGCTTCATGAGTTTATTATTGTCAATCCTAATAATCGCTCCGATTATTGAAACTGTTATATTTCAATTTCTAATGCAAGGTATTTTCAGACGGGGCACTAAAAATATAATCACCTCAGTTTTACTAACTGCATTTCTATTTTCAGCCTCACATTCACTTGTGGGAATAGATACTGTATTTATCGTTGCAGGTCTTGGTATTGTGCTTAGTCTTGTTTATGAATACTTCCGCTCAAGAATCAATGATTTAGCAGCAATATTTTCTGTTATTTTTTTTCACTTATTTTGGAATGGTGTAATTGGTTTCATTATTTGGTTAGATTATAGTCACATTGTCTAACCAAAACTTCCATCGGAACAAAAACAGTTGGCTACGTTTCGCTTTGCTCCACAATTTTCAGGGTTAAATAAATTCATATGTGCTGATTGTGTTGTTGGCGACACCGTTAAAAAAGCCAAACGCATAGCCTGATACTTCGCATTCATTGACCGTTGCAGCCCGTGACGGCAGTGATGCTAAAACAATGAGCATCACCGCAATGAGGTGTTTATTCACAATACTCCTCCTTGTCGTCAAGGAGTACATAGGTGTTTCCATCTAACAGCCTGTTGTAGGCCAGAAATGCCATGGTGCGTGCTTTGGTGTTGTAGGTGAGTGCCACGAGCGTCTTTGATGTATTGGTCATGTCACGCACAGGCATGCCTAGAAAGCCCTCGCAAGCAATGACTTTGACGTAGTTCTTACTGATTTCAAACGCGAGATCTTCATTCTCTGGCGTATCTTCGGTGAAATCATAGTGAAGGTTATCTTGAACATGACGTGCATTTTGTTTGAGGGCATTTCTCACCGGCTCTTCCACTTCCAGCATGTTTAAAAAGGCTTCAATGTCGTCACGAATACCGTCTTGATTGTCATCAGTGCCTGTCAACGAATCGGTTCTGTCGAGGGTATGATCAAAATGTTGGTAGATAAGCCCAAGTTGATCGTCTACCGACGGTTGCGCTCTTAGTTCCATGGAAAACGATGACGTTGATTCTTCTTCCTGATTTTCAGTATCAGTGTCGGGCTCTGATGACGGCTGCGCATCATTGGAAGGGGGCGTCGAACGGGTATTTGGGTTTGACGTTGAATGATTGCAGCCCATCAAAGATAAAATGATGGCAATGGTGAAGAGCGTTTTGGACATCCGTATCCCCTATGCATTAATCAATGCAATTTATAGAAATGAATTGCTTATCAGTCTGTTACGAGTGATGTGATAGAGAAGATAGTAATGGGCGATGGCGGGTTGTTTTGTCTTATTGGTGGGAAGGCTGGGGCTGAGACATATGAGGGACACACCCTGAGAAAACCATAATCTTGTCAGTTTTACAGGTGTGTTTCCCATTTAAATGCTTGATGATTTCAAAACCGCTGTCGCCTGCTTCGAAGAACACGCATTCATCAAACAACGCCAGAAACACAAAGGCTGCCCCATCGGCGGCCTTCTACTTACGGTACATTGCTTACTTTTAATCTTTGCGGCTTAACCGTTCTCACGCATGGCGCGGAGCATCCACGCGGTTTTCTCGTGCTCGCGCATGCGGTCTGATACCAGTGATGCGGAGGATTCATCATCGGCTTGCTGTGCCAGTTTGAGCACTTCACGGGCGGTGCGAACCACCTGCTCGTGACCTTTGGTGAGTATGTCCACCATGTCATCAGCCGATGGGACCCCTTCCACTTCTTCAATCGCGCTCAGTTCAGCAAAGGCTTTATACGTGCCCGGTGCGGCGACGCCTAGAGTGCGAATTCGCTCCGCGATTTCATCGACTGCCAGCGCCAGCGCGTTGTAGTGCTCTTCAAACATCACGTGGAGTTCGCGAAATTGTTTACCCGTAACATTCCAGTGAAAATTGTGCGTTTGTAGGTACAGGGTGTATGAATCCGCTAATAGGCGTTTTAGGCCTTCTGCAACCACAATTCTGTCTTGTTCTTGAATACCGATATTAATGCTTGTCATAACCCCTTCCCCATTCTCTTTTGGCATTTTGTTTGGCCGTTGGCCTTAATGTCTATGGGGGTAGTTTATGACGAGATAAGTGATAGGTATAATCGTTGAAATTTATAGATTCAATCTGTCATACCTATCACTTTTGGGTGGGGATTTATGCGTTTCGGTAGCGAGATGGGAAAGTATGCCCGACATCGGTAAACACGCCATCAACACCCCAGTTAAACAACTGATTGGCGCGAGCAAGATGATTCACCGTGTACACATTCACAGCGTAACCGTGCTCTTTGATTTCAAGTACCATCTCTTTGGTCAGCCCTTTGTCTTCCACGTTAACCGCGTTTGCTTGGCAAGCCTGCAACACCGCCAGCCAATCAGCTTCCAACGTTTCTGTGCTGAATAGACAAGCGATAGAAATATCAGGACAGCGGCGTTTAAACTCTGCTAACGCCAATACATTGAAGCTGGATATCAGGAGATCGCGATCTTTGTCCAGCTTCTTTAACTCTTCAATGACGCCATCAATCAAACTTTCTGTCTGCGCCCAACCGCCCGTGCATGACTTGATTTCGACATTGATGTTTAGCTTAAGCTTGTTGGCCAGTTCAATAAACTCGGCGAACGTTGGGATTCGCTCGCCGATAAAGGCATCACCAAACCAACTTCCCGCATCAATATCGTCGAGATCGTCCACGGTCAAGTCATACAAACTGCCGGGTCTGTCGGTGCAGCGATCTAATGTTTCATCATGACTGAGGACAACCGTGCCGTCAGCCAATACATCCACGTCGCACTCTACCCAGTTGAGGCCATATTCTGGCGTTAATGAGAAAGCTGCAAGTGTGTTTTCTGGCGCAAGTGAGGACATTCCTCGATGGGCAAAGAGTGTTTTCATGGCTCTACTTTTTAAAGGCTATTTCAAGCAACTATGCGCAAAATGACGCAAGGTGCCTGTTTCAACAGGAATATAAACAGATATATACCACACATAAAAAAGCACTGCATGATGCAGTGCCTTTCTTTGGTGGTAATTCGCGTGTCAAAACTGACGCATTCTAAACAATTAGCCTTAGTCTAGTTTCAGCGCTTGCTGTTGGATCAATTGATTCAGAATATCCGTGCCTGTTGCGCTCACATCTAAGCCAAGTTCACTCCAGCCTACGTCGTGCAGAACAATGTCTTGCACTTCCATGCCGCCCGCGGTTCGTGACACGTGAAGGGTCAAGCCATCGTCTGTCATTTCAGGGCGAATGTAATCCAGCAATTCGCCAATGGAAGAACCACTGCCAATGGCATCCGGCAGAATCGCAGAGACATCTAGCTGATCGGCTACCGTGACCGTGTCACCCAGCTCAAAGTCTGCCACCGTATCTGTATTACTTGACGTAGCGCTAACGCTATCGGCTGTCCACGCATAGACATCATCGCCCTCGCCGCCCACGAGAATATCGTCACCTAAGCCCGCTTCGATGATATCGTCACCATCACCGGCTATAACACGCGCACCGGCATCGTCTGCTTCGAGGTTATCATCCGCTTCTGTGCCAAATTGCGTTGAGTTTGGATCAAACACCACCAGCTGACCCGTCATCAACATGGACTCAAGAATTTCATCTTGTGTCAGACCGGATGCATCCATCCCCAGCAACTCATTCAGCGTGTGGCCTTCAATGAGGATGTTTTGGATCGGCGCGCTGGCATCATCAAACACTTGAATGCGCGTATCACCGCCCACCGTTTGGATATCAAGTCGATTCGCCAATTCGGTAAAGGTAAACACGCCTGTGGTATCAAATGCGTCGGAAAGATCGATCACATCAATCCCGTTTTCAAAGTCTTTGATCACATCATTGGCAACGTTTGCAGCCGTACCGAAATCACCGGATTTCCACGCAAAGGTATCGGCGGCACTGTCTCCCGTGCCATCGATATCACCACCCCACATTTGGTCGTCACCCGCGCCGCCTGTGAGAATGTCTTCGCCTAAACCACCCGCGAGAATGTCCTCGCCCGCACCGCCGTGAACTTGCGTTGCTTGGTTGCCATCGACTACCAAGTTATCACCGGTGTTATCTGTATCATTGAGAACAGGCGTTGCTGCTGTGTCTACCACTTCGATATTAATGGTGAGTGAGGCTTCTTTTGGATCGCCATCACCGACATCAGACAGCGCAGTGACGGTCACATCACCCACTGGCTGCGCACTAAATCGAAGATTGAGATCCTCAAGCGTGACCGATGCTAAATCCGTTTGGCTGAGTGTCCAATTCCCATTCCCATCATTCGTGCCAACCGGGTTACCTGCGCTATCAATTAACTCTCCAGACGTACCGAGTCCGCTAAAAGTTAAGGAGAATTCGTTATCAATCGGGTCAACCAACGTCGCCATCAGCCCCAATAACGGAACAATCGCGCCAACTGCTGCGCGCATAGATGCAAGCTGAGTGGCATAAGTAAGCGCTGGCATGTCTGATTTAGGCGCAACAACAATGGAGACAGTATCGCGATCGAATTTCTGACCGCCAGCACCAAAGTTTCCGCGATCACGCGTGGTCATGGTTAAGGTGTCATCACCCGAGGTATTGTCACCTGCAAATTCATAGTTAACGCCACCAGCAAGTAAGGTATTAATGGCGTCGATGTCACCGGTCAGCGTTAACGTATTTGACCCTGCTCCTGAGACAGTGATTCCCGTGGTATCACCAACAAGGTTAAGCGTACTGCCCGCGCCCACTGCCAATTGCACATTCACCACGCTGCTGCCGTCTCTTGCATCCACATCTTGGACTTGCAGGTCGGTAATTGTGAGCACAGTGTCCTCTTCTGCGGCGTAGCTATCCGCTAGGATGTTCACGGGCTCATCATTCACTGCTGATAGGTTGACGGTAATTTGTTTATTCACCACATCAGTAGACACCGCACCGTTATCCACGGTCTGAATGGCAAGATCCAACACCAATTGGCCGTTAACATCTTGCGGCGGAATAAAGGTCAGATCCTCAAGACGCGTACTGTCGATGGTCACGACAATATCACCGCCGTCCGAGGTTTCCGGTGTGACGATGCCGACCACACCATCAGGCAGAACAATTTTGCCGCCACTAGGGACACCTGAAATCGTAATAAGTAAGGTTTCAGGTGGGTTTTCAGTGACATCAACACCTGATGGCTGCCCTGTATCGCTAACACTATCGCGGTTATCTTTCGCCGTGATTTCCATTTCAAGATGAACGGCGGTGTCTTCCGTGCCGGATGCCGATGCGTTCACATTGGCGTTCGCCCCATCACCCACAGGATCGACCGTGAGTGAAACGACTTGGCTGTATCCAACAGGTTCGCTCAAGTTGTCTTCTTGGGTAAACACGGTAACCGTAAAGTTAACCGTGCCACTGAAGTTGCCCGCTGGCTCCACCGTGATTTGCGACAGCGATGTGTTGTCTGTTATCGCGCTGGCAGGAATGATCCACTGCCCTTCTGATGCATTGACCGCAGGGGCAGACAAGGTAAACCCGTCTGGCACATTTTCCACGATAATAGACGCAAGGGATTCGGAGCCATCAATATCACTAAAGCTAAAGCCAAGATCGGCCAGTGAAGCGCCGCTGGTCGTATCTTCATCCACAGTGATCTCAGCGACGTCGGTGTCGCCTAATTCCGTGCCATTTTGGGTAAAGGTGACTTCGTCATTTACAGCCGTCACTTCAACGTTCATGGTGGTGTTCACCGTGCGGCTGTCAGTACCGGTTGTTGCTGTGTCTGTAATCGTGATGGTCGCAGAGACTTCAACTTCACCACTGAAATCGGGTGAAGGCTTAAATTTGATGTCATTAAGCTGGCTTGCATCAACAACCAAGGTGCTTGATTCACTGCCATCGGCCAATACAAACATGCCCATACCCGCAGGCACTGTCAGTGTCGCCGCGGTGATTTTCTCTTCACCATTGGCCTGATCATTGTCGGCCAACGAAGCACTCAGACTGAGGATAATAATGCCATCTTCAAGTGCCTGACCGGAAACAACCTGTTCCGTTTCACCCGCTTCGAGTGGTTGCTGCTCCGCGTTCAAACCTTGCGTTTCTTTGATGCCCAGTGAGAACGAGAAATCTAGCGTATTGTCACCCGGTTGCGCGGCACCGTCTGGCTCGGGTAGGTCAACCAATGGCTTGACGTCAATATCAACGGTCATTGCTGTCGTTGTGGTATGACCGCTAACGCTGTCGATATTGACCACGCTAATCGGCACAGACATTTCACCCGCAAAATCTTCTGGCGGCGTAATAGTCAGTGCGGATAAATCCAATCCACTTGGGTAAGGGTTACCCGATTCTTGTCGACCTGGCGGAGTGAACACATAGATATTGTCTTCGACATGGTAGTCGGCCCCTCCAACAACCGACCCTGCCGGCAAGTCTTCGCCTTTGATCACGATGGTGATTTGGTCGTTAAGCTCGTCACCTGTACCCGCACTTGGCCAGTTGATTGCTGTACCCACGTCTGCTAGTGAAATCGGGTTGTCTTCATCTCCCGTCAACACTACTGTGGTGTCCGTTGGCGTCACGGTTTGCGCCAATTCAGTGTCAGTCGATGAGTTTTGGTAGTTCAGTGTAATGACGCTAGTTACCACTTCAGGAAGGCTTTCATCTCCTTCGCCGCCGTCACCACGGTCAATGACCATGGCACTCAGTGTAAATGTGGTTTGCTGAAGCGCGCTGTTAGGTGGCGCAACGATGGTAAAGTCATTTGGATCGTCAAGAATCCAGCCCATATCACCATTAAACTGCGCGTTTTCTACATAGAAGCCTTCCGGTAAATCACTGATGTAAACTTTGATGATTTCTTCAGAGCTTGATGTGTCTGGATGTGTGAACACCACGGCATTCAGGAATGCGGCACTGCCCGAGGTGTCGGTAGACACTTCAGTGACAGGCTGGTTTGTGCTATCTAGCAAGGCCAAGGTGCCATCTACCGTTTCAACCACCGCCTGAATATCAATATTGACCGTGCCGGTAATCTCTTTCTCGGCAGATGTCTGCCCTTCAAAGTCGTCTTGTCGAATCGTCACTGACGTCGTCAACGTGAGGTCTTCGTCGCTATGAGGCGCACGCTTCACTTGTAGTTGATAGCCATCAGCAATCTGCGCTTCCGTCAAGGTCACTTCACCGCCAACAGGTGTTAACGCGATAACATCGCTGCCTTTGACCAATTGCACACTGTCTGTATCAGCGAACCCAGAAATGGTCGCACCAACAACAAACTCTTTCACGCCTTGCGCATCAGAATCAGGCACACCTGCAACGGTAAGATCAGGCTGCCAATCTATGTTCACCCATGCATCTTCGTTGCCTGTTGTCGTTGATGTTTCGTAAGTATCTGCCGCATCAATCACTGGCGGGCCGACAATCACTTCAATCGTGGTGCTGATCGCTTTGTCATCGCCATCGTTTTCTGTCGCGACCAATTTGGTCTCAATGCGCAGATCTTCGGTGGTATTGGGCGGAAGCTTGAGATAGACATCACCCGATGCAAAGGCATCAAGCGCGACGGAATAGGTAGGAATTGACATACCGCTACCGTCTGTTTCCCAGCCAGCAAATGCCAGTTCAACATCGGTTAATGAACCATCCGCATTTTTGACCACAAACGATACGCCATCAGGCAGATTCGAGACGATCATGGTGAGTGATTCTGAGCTATCCGATGGCGAAAGTGCCTTCTCACCAGACGACACATTGAAATCAACTGCCACCAAACCATCGCCGTTAATACCGTCTTCTGGGACTGTCGTTGTCACAACACCAGTAGCAGCGTCGTATTGCCACTCGCCCGGATTAGTTCCTGGGTTTTCAATCGAAAATTCCGGCGTATCAGCAACACCAGCAATCAGTACATTCAGGGGTTGAGCCGGCAAAATGCGTTCGTCATCCGGCGAGTTCGTGGCAGAGTCAACAACAATGCCTTCGACCATCAATGTGATGTTTTCATTGCTGTGAACTGGTGGAATAAGTTCTAGGTTCGCTAAGTCGGCAATCGCGATACGGTCAGTGTCGGTAATGGGTGTAATCGTACCGCCATCATTAAGTTGCAGTGTCGCGCCCGCTGGTATGTCATAAATGCGCACGAACATGGCTTCTGACCCATCGGCATCACTGCCAAGCGTGGTCAACGAAATCGCGCTAGCGAGTGAAATTGCCTCCCCTTCCGCGACATTGGTATCTGGGTTACCCGCATCTTCATTCCCTACGACGGTGCGCACCACCATTCTTGCCTCGTCAGCAACAGGTTCGACGCGCAAGATAATAGACGACGTTGTTTCGGCCGTTTCTGTGCTCGTTGGTGCTGATTCGGTGGATATTGCTTTAATGCCGAGTGCGATGTCTCCGCTGAATTCACTGTTGGGAATAAAGCGAACTTGGCTCAATCGCGATGGGTCATCCAGCTTCCAAACGCCGTTATCTTCATAGATAGCACCACCTTGGAATCGTCCTTCGCTTGGCGACAGCGTGAATTCCAGCGCAAGTGTTTCTGAGCCATCAGTATCCTGCAGACCCGCTGACAGAAGATCTGACAGTACGAACTGTGCAGGGTCATTAATCGACGTGCCGAATGGGTTGAAGTCTTCTTTGAGCTCGAATACTCCATCCGCTGCATCGCCAATCAATGTGATGGTTGGCGCATCGGCAACGCCGGAAACCGTCACTTCCATCGGCGAGGAGGTGAAAATAGGCTCATGACCGTTTAGTTCTAACTCAACATCAAACTGAATCAGGTCGGTGTCGTCATAGGAGGAGTAGTCAGGGTCAGGAATAAATGTTACGCCTGACAAATCAAAGATAATCGGCGCAACGGTGCCGGAAGCTTGAAACATGCTGCCCAAGAACACGATATTCCCATCGCCGTCTGGCAAGATTTCAGCGCCATTAAAGTAGAATTTTCCGCCAATGTCGCCAGCTGGGTCCTTGCTCATGAGGGTAACTTCACCGTCAAGCACCAAGGTTCCTGCGTCTTCGTAGGCTTCGCCTAAGTCATTGTCACCAATATTCAGCTGAACATTGATGGCAACGCCAGCGGAAGCATCAATGCCAGAAGCCTCTGTATTCGTATCATTCTGCCCCTGATCTTCGGTACCTGTTATCACGCCACTCGTTGCTGGCGCAATAGTGATCGTCGGCACTTGATCGTTTAGCGTCAGCGCAATCGCACCTTCGGCTGTGTCACCATCGTTATCGGTCACTTCATATTGAATCGATTGATTTAACACAGCCGATGGGTTGTCTAAGTTAGCGACAAAGGTGAAGGCAATTTGACCCACAGGTTCATTGCGCGGATCAATACGCATGGTGGCCAATTCAAGCGCCGGATCTGTGTCGGAATACAGCGTGATGCTCGATGGTCTAGTGGTCGATACGTCAATCCACTCAACACCATTGTGAATGCGGGTTATCAAGGCCCCATCAGCGCCTTGCAAGCTTTCAATATCGGAGGGCACTGATGGATCAGTGGCTTCAAATACATCAATATTGACCATGGTGTCATCGGTTGGTGAATCGTTTACCGCTAATGGAATCGCACCTTGTGCGGTCGGAATATCGTCTTGCACTTCAATCGGTACGCGGATTTGCCCTGATTCATCACCATCGGCATCTACCGTGTGTGCAATAAGGTTAAAGGTGAGAGCGTTCTTGCCATCGCCAGTGTCGTGATCTAACCCCGATAACAGTTCAAACCCAAACGTGCCATCTTGCGCTAAGGTCACTTTGAACACATCACGATTGTCGCCTGTACCGTCATCAGCGACACCAAAATAGGTTTTAGGGTAAGCATCCGTGGCAGGTCGTTGCTCTAGACTCACAAGAAAACCATCCGCCAAAACAGGTCTGCCATCGGAATAAGTTAGGTAGTCTGTTTCAAAGAAATAGTTCGTAAAATCATCGCCAAGCGCTTTGTCTACATCGAGAGTATTCGGCTCGCCACTGTCATTAGTGGTATCAATATTCAGCGTGCCGCTCGACTGCGACCCCTCACTCTTACCGGTTGTCGCATCAATACTGCTTTCTTGAACAGACACCGTATCGATAGATGTTACGCCTCCGTTTGTTGAGTCATCATCTGCCACGGTAAAGGTAACAAGACGCGCCAACTCACTGCTCGCATCATTTGGATCAACCAATTTATCGCCATCCGTATCCTCGACTTGGATCGGTAGCTTAATGCTAATGCTATCGCCGTCGGCGCTAACATAGTTTTCATTGATTTGATCGCCCGCTTCTTTCGGATGGATCAGCGCTTGATATTGGGTAAATGCGGCATCCACCTCTACACCTAAACCATCAGCAGCTTGTGTCGATGTCAGCACGAACTGCAACGCGGGCTCCCCATTGATGGATGCCAAAATGGTCAATACCGGATTGCCAGCACCATCCGTGCTTGGTGTCATTGTCACGTCATCAACAAACTCGCCAAGATTATTGGAGAGTAATTTGAGCTCACTGATCAACGTGGCATTGTTGTTACCATCATCAATCGAAATCGTATCTGGTACTAAACGATCTGAAATCGCTGCCAGGCTAATCGTGCCAGATTGTGTATTTTCAGTTGCCGAGGCGTCATATTGATTTGGCGTGCTGGTTTCTTCCAACGCAATCACATCTACTGGTGCACCTGAGGCATCTAAGCGCTCTCCACCTGAGGCTGGCGTGCCATCAATAATATTGAACGTGATAGACGACGAATGACTTTCGTCACCATCAGCATCCGTCACGGTGTACGGCAAGGTAAAGGTGGATTTTTCATCGTCAGCATCCCCATCACTGGCTTGATGCTGGTCGATAGGTTGATATTGCGTGACAGAGAAAGTCGGCTCACCCGTCGTTCCCGATGGTTCAAAGGTGATTTCGAGTACTTTTTCTGGCGTGCCGTTGTTGTCGGCATAGACCGTAATCACTCCGTCTACTGACGTATCAACCGTGGTTGGCATCCCATGACTGGTGAGACCTGAAAACGCGGTCTCTGCAGCTGTAGTGTCGAAGGCAATACTGCTAACTTCGTCGCTCCCTACATCAATGCCGGTAGATGATGAGGCGCTCTTGGCATCACTCGGATCCGTTTGTGGTTCAACCAAATCAATGCTTGATGCGCTAATCACCGGCGCAGCACCATCAGTGCTTTGCAGTGTCAGTTGCGCTGGGCTGTGCATCAAGTCACCGCCCGTGTCAGTCACTTGCAGCGGCATGTTGACCGTGATTTTATCGCCATCGATATTGACATAAGTGCCTGACCCAGAGAGGTGATCAAGCGGTGCATTTTGCGTGAGCGTTGCGGAGATATTGACGTCTTTGCCATCTTGAGTCGCGGTGACAACCAGTTCAAGGACCACCACACCGTTTACTGTGCCTGTCCACGTTAATGTCGCCACGCCATTGCCATCAACGGTGGTTTGGCTGGTGAAAGTAACGGCGTCGCCATTGGACGTTATCTGCGCAAGCTCGCTTTCAATCGCGGCAAGATCGTCAGGCGCGATTTGTAGCGAATCTGGAAGCAAGCGTTCAGTGCCCGCTTCTATCACAAAGCTTTCCGTGTCTGGCGCGCTATACGTGGCGTTGTCCAAATCCCCTTCAACCACAGTTAATGATGCGTTTTGCCCGCCTTGCGCATCAATATCAATTGATAACGAAATTTGACCGGACGCTTTATCACCATCAAAGTCCGTGACTTCATATTGAATTGTCTCGGTCGTGACGTCTTGCGGGTCAGTAAGGTTAGGGTTTAGCGTAAACGTGATTTCGCCCACGGGCTCATTGCGTGGGTCAATAAACATGGTGCCAAGCTCAAGACTTGGATCAGCTTCAGAATACAAAGTAAGGGTTGTTGGGCGTGTGGTTGACACCTCTTCCCATTCTTTACCATTGTGAATGCGCGTGATGAACGCGCTGTCAGCACCTTGTAAGCTTTCAATGCCTGGAGGGACCGAAGAAGAATTAGTGATTTCAAACACATCAACGGTTGTTGTATTTCCGCCTACGGATGCATCGTCTAAAGACGCTGAGATATCACCTTGTGTTGTGGGAACATCATCTAGCACCGTGATTGGCACGGTGATGCGACTCGATTGATCACCATCCGCATCAACGGTATAGGCGCTGAGGTTAAAGCTCAGCGAGTTATTGCCATCACCTGGCTCATGATCTAATCCTGATAGAAGCTCAAAACTAAAGGTGCCATCTTCTTGCAAGGTGACTTTGAATGCATCACGGTTGTCGCCCGACCCATCATCCGCGATACCGAAGTAGGTTTTCGGGTACGCATCTGTTGCAGGGCGTTGCTCCAAGAAAATAGGGTAGCCGCTGGCGAGAACAGGTTGCCCATCAGGGTAGACAACGTAGTCGCTGACAAAAAAGAAGTGACCAATATCGTCCCCCGTATCGCTATCGGCATCTAACGTATTCGGGTCACCGGCATCGTTGGTGTTATCAATATTTAGCGTACCGCTGGATTTGGAGCCCTGACTGACACCAGTTCCATCATCAATGCTGCTTTCTTCCACAGAAATAGGATCGGTGGTTGTCAAACCAAGCGTTGTGGCGTCATCCGCCACCGAAAACGTCACTATTCTCGGTGACTCTGTATTGGCGTCGTTGGGATCAACCAGTTTATCGCCATCGGTATCTTCAAGTTGAATGGGCAGCTTGATGTTAATTTTATCGCCATCGGCACTGACATAGTTACCGGAGATTTGATCGGCAGGGTCGATTGGATGAATGAGCGCCTGATGTTGGGTAAACGACGTATTCACATTAACACCCAAGCCATCCGGCGCTTGAGCAGGAGTCAGCACTATTTCCAGAGCGGGATCGCCGTTGATAGAAGCTAGAATGGTTATCGAGCCATCCGCAGCGGTTGTCAGCAAAACCGAATCTATGTTCTGACCAAGATTATTCGTCAGTAGTTTAAGCTCGGCTTCCAGCGTGGAGAAATCATCGATAGATAGCGTGTCATGCACTAATCGATCGGATGTCGCTGCAAAATTAATCGTGCCCGTTGTCGTATTCTTTGGTGCAGACGCGTCATATTGGTTTGGTGTTTCTAATTCATTAACAGAAAAGAAATCTGTTGGGGCACCTTGTGCATCAAGTCGCTCACCACCCGGCGCGGGTGTACCGTCGATGATAGTAAAGGTGACAGAAGATTGATTGCTGACATCACCGTCTGCGTCGGTCACTGTGAACGGTAAAGTAAAACTGGATTTTTCATCATCGCCATCGCCATCGCTGGCCTGATGCTGATCGATCGGCTGATATTGTGTCACCGTGTATTGCGCTGGCTCTCCTAGCGTACTGGACGGCTTCAGGGTGATTTCCAACACTTTTTCAGGCGTGCCATTGTTGTCAGCATAGAGGGTAATCACACCATCAACCGACGTATCGACAGTTGTTGGCATACCATGGCTGGTGATGCCAACGAACGCTGCTTCCGCTGCGGCCGCATCAAAGTCAGCACTGACGATTTGATCACTGCCCAAATCAATATCAACAGAGGTTGTTACTTCTTTGGTTTCACTCGGATCGGTCTGCGGTTCTACTAGTTCAAGGCTTGCATCGCCCACTACCGGTGCTTGACCATCATTGCTAACCAAGGAAATAGTGGCGGGGCTTTGCATCAAATCACCACCGGTATCCGCGACTTGCAACGGCAAATCAATCGCAATGCTATCGCCATTGATAG
>NZ_JBGONO010000039.1:0-29967 GCF_041439165.1 Enterovibrio sp. FF113
ATCAGGCCTTGAAAGCCGCTTAACAGAAATGTCCAACTTTACGGGGTCACTTCAATGACTGCGGCCTTATTTCATGGGAGAAAGACGGTTTGAGGGGGGCAAACGCGTCAATCAGTGAAGGATACGTGCACGCAAGGTGCCATCGATCGCTTTCAGTTTCTTTAATGCCTTTTCAGAATGCTCAGTTTCGACGTCGATCACAACATAGCCAAACTCAGCATTAGTTTGCAGATACTGAGCAGCAATGTTGATGCCTTCTTCTGCAAAGATGGTATTTATCTTGGTCAAAATACCCGGTTTGTTCTGGTGAATGTGCAGCAGGCGTGATGTACCGCTGTGCTCAGGCAGTGATACTTCTGGGAAGTTAACACAAGACAGCGTTGAACCATTGTCTGAGTACTTCACCATTTTACCCGCGACTTCGATGCCGATATTTTCCTGCGCTTCTTGTGTAGAACCACCGATGTGCGGCGTCAAAATAACATTGTCGAATGCTTGCAACGGCGACGTAAACGGGTCGCTGTTGGTTTTTGGCTCTGTTGGGAATACGTCAATCGCTGCACCGCCGATGTGACCGCTTTCCAGTGCGCCGCAAAGTGCGTCGATATCAACCACCGTACCGCGAGCGGCATTAATGAACACCGCGCCTGGCTTCATGCGCGCGAACTCTTCACTACCCATAAGATCTTGAGTGGATACTGTTTCAGGCACATGCAAAGTGATCACGTCGCTTTTGTTAAGCAGTTCTGACATGGAGCCGACTTGTTGAGCATTTCCCAATGAAAGTTTGCTCTCAATATCGTAGAAGAAAACACGCATACCGAGGTTTTCCGCCAAAATACCCAACTGAGTACCAATATGACCGTAACCGATGATGCCAAGATTTTTACCGCGCGCCTCGAACGATTGATCCGCCGATTTCATCCACTCACCACGGTGTGCCTTAGCGTTCTTCGCTGGAATGCCGCGAAGCAACAATAGGATTTCACCAAGTACTAACTCAGCAACACTGCGGGTGTTAGAGAATGGGGCGTTAAATACAGGGATACCACGCTTTGCAGCCGCGTTGAGATTGACTTGGTTTGTACCAATGCAGAAACAGCCGACAGCGACCAGTTTCTTTGCCTTTTCAAACACTTTCTCAGTGAGCTGAGTACGAGAACGGATACCGACGAAGTGAGCATCAGCAATGGCGGCTTCAAGTTCCTCACCTGCCAATGACCCTTTATGATATTCAATATTGCTATAGCCAGCGCCTTGCAACACTTCTATTGCTGTGGGATGAACGCCTTCAAGAAGAAGGATTTTTATTTTGTCTTTTTCAAGCGACACTTTAGCCATGCGGTTCTCATCCTTAAAAACAAACCAGAATTACAAAAATTGGTTACGCCATCCAAGTGGCTGGGGGCTGCGATCAAAACTCTGGCCGGTTGAATGATTTTCAACCAAAAAAACGTATCAACCCCTCATAATTAGTGACTAAGGTAACAAAAAGTTATCCGAAAGGGTAAGAATATTACGTTATAAAAGCGAAAAAAAACGGCGTCTCAGAGACGCCGCTAACTTATTGAGTTTCTTGCACGCAAACGTTTGGCTTTCACATCAAAAAAAGTGAAATGCTAAGGGTTTGCTCGCCAAAGAAAATTTAGCTTTTTACGACACCGTTCGGTGTGCCTTCCAGCACGACGTCAGCGCCACGGTTTGCAAACAAACCAACGGTCACAACACCTGCAATCGCATTGATTTTATCTTCGAGTTCTTTGGCATTGGTGATTTGAAGGTTGTGCACATCCAGAATCATGTTGCCGTTATCCGTGGTGCAACCTTCACGGTAGCAAGGGTCACCGCCAAGTTTAACCAGCTCACGCGCCACATAAGAACGCGCCATTGGGATCACTTCAACAGGCAATGGGAATTGACCCAGTACATCAACCTTTTTGGTGTCATCAATAATGCAGATGAATTTATCAGAAAGAGCTGCGACGATCTTCTCGCGAGTTAATGCTGCACCACCGCCTTTGATCATGTCATTGCCAGGGTTGATTTCGTCCGCACCATCCACGTAGATATCCAAACTCGCCACTTCGTTGGCATCAAACACTTGGATTCCGATCTTCTCAAGACGCTCAGTCGATGCGACAGAGCTCGACACTGCACCTTTTATTTGCTCTTTCATGGTTTCAAGGGCATCGATGAAGTGATTAACGGTTGAGCCAGTGCCAACACCGACAATGCTGCCTTTGGTGACATATTCCAACGCAGCCCAGCCAGCCGCTTTCTTCATTTCATCCTGAGTCATGAGGATCTCCTGCTAAATAAGGGGGAAAAACGCGAGGCCGATTATACAGATCTGTCTCGTTAAGGTGGGGATTTTTGCGTACCCAGATCTCGTTCTTATCGATCAATGGTGATCGTGTCAGATCGACCATTGCCAGTGCCTAGATGGCGTCAAGATCTCAGGCAGTGGTACGTCCCACACCTCAATAGGTAAGGCATCCACTTGCTGACAATCATGCGCAACCCCTAAAGGTCGTGCGCCTTGTCGGGTCTCATACCACGGAGCCAGTGTACGATCATAATAGCCGCCACCCATGCCTAAGCGCTGTCCGCTTTGATCGAACGCGACCAGTGGCGTGCAAATCAGATCCAGTTTTTCAGCGGGCAACACATCACGCACATCGAGCTTGGGCTCAAGAATGCCGTAACGATTGGCAACAAGTGTCGATTGCGGATGATAGCGAAGAAAGAGCAAGTGCCCTTTGCTGAATGGGTGGATCACGGGAAGATAAACCGACTTGCCTTGCGCCCAGCAATACTCGATGAGTGGGGCGGTATCAAGCTCGCCATCAACAGCGAGATACAAAGCGATATGGGTGGCGCTTTTTACTGCGTCGGATTGCTGAAAGCGCAACAGAAGCGCAGCCGAAGCATCGGTTTGCGCTTGTGCCGTCAGTGCACGGCGTTGGCTTCGGATATGTTTGCGCAGCGAATTTCGCTGTTCGGAAGCAGTCGCTTGCATCGGCTGTCCTTGCCGTATCGCGGTGTGTATTTTGTGGGGAAGGCCCCAGAGTGCCGTTGGGAATCTTACGCCCTTGAACCCTGCGGTTCAAGGCGGATGGGCAGAACAGACCGTAGGCTTCTCGGTACGAGCCGAGCTTGCACAAAAGCCTGTAACAACTCACCCTTAGATTTGCTTATCGGCTCAGGGACTCAGATCCACTGACGAACACTCCAGGGTCAAACAGGTAAAGCCCTTAGGCTTTTGATGCGCTGTGTTTTAACAACGCCTCTTCAATCGTTTTTTGCAACAGCGTGATGCGCTGTTCCATTTCATTCTTTTCGTCGACGCCTTGCTGTCGCTCTGCTAACAGTTCGTAACAGACGTTAAGCGCCGCGATGGTGAGCAACTGCTCTGTATTCGTTACTTTAGTGCGCCCGGACAATTCATGCAACCGCTGATCAAAGTCGTTCGCCGCTTCAATCAATGCTTCTTCCTGACCCGCCGGACAGTTAACGCGCATTGTCTTGCCTAGGATTCGAATTTCAACAGCCTGCGTAGTCATAATCTTTTAGAGCTCCCTTCAAAGCGCGATGTCGCACCCTGACGTAACGGGCACAAACTATAGAAAATGGAAGATTAAACTGCAAGTTTATCCTAATGTCTTGCGTCTCTCGACGTACTGTTTAGACGAAAAGTCGTCAATGTGATGAAAATCAGAGCTATTTTTAATTTCTCACCCACGATTCCGTGGTCATGCATGGACTTTTTTGGTTGAGATGTTCAGTGCCATTGCGCTAAGTGGTAGCATACGGCTTGAAATTAATGGCATCCAAGGTGGCCCTCGTGACTCAAGTAACTTTACCCGAATACAGCAACATTGCTACCACACTTAAATCTGACAGTTTAGCCGTTACTCCGGCTGAAATGCAGGGTCTACTATGTGGCATGTTATGCGGCGGACTCGATCCAGAGCTGGGCAATTGGATGCCAATGCTTTATGACTACACCAACGAAGGTGAAGGCTGGCCTCATGAATCAAAAACATTGGCAGCGACTTCACTAGGTATCGCACACAAACAGCTTTCCGCGGGTCAAATGGACTTCGAACCACTGTTACCCGACGAGAACACTGTGCTACTCGACCGTGGTGATGCGCTGTCTGAGTGGGTTAATGCTTTCATCGCAGGTGTCGGCCTGGCGGGTGTCACGGCGGGAAAATTGTCAGAAGATGCCAAAGAAGTACTCGCCGACCTGGCTGAAATTGCACAACTGGGTATCGACGAAGACGATGACATGGAAGAACAAGCGGTATTGCTTGAGCAAGTGATTGAGCACGTCCGTGTCTGCGCCATGACACTGCATGCCGACCTTGGCATCAAGTCACAAGATGATGAAGACAAAACGCCAACACTGCACTGAGACTAGATACTCGCACTCAGCGCTCAACACGTCACGCATTAGCCCCCAATAATGGCTGGAGATTGGCAACGAATGGATGCAACAGCGCCGTCAACACACTCATATGATGTTGTTATCGCAGGTGGTGCGATGGCCGGTGCGACACTCGCTCTGGCCATTGAGCGCTTAACGCAAGCAAAGCTTTCTGTGGCAGTGGTCGAAGCGGCCATCCCCGATAATACTCACCCGGGGTATGACGCCCGAAGCATTGCCCTTTCCTACGGCAGTTGCCAATTGCTCGACCAAATCGGCGTATGGCATGGCGTGGCGCCATTTGCTACCGCCATCAATACCATTCACGTCTCCGACCGAGGCCATTTTGGATTCACTGAAATGCACGCCGACAAGGAAGGACTGCCGTTTTTAGGAAACGTGATTGAACTTGCTGATGCGGGACGCGTATTCCATAAATCGCTCAGTCAGGCGAAAAATATCTCACTGTTTTGCCCTGCGTTTGTCACTGACATTACCCGCGCGACCGACAAAGTCACTCTTACGCTCAACGACGGGCAAACGATCACCACTAAGTTGATGGTCGCCGCCGACGGCGCACTCTCTTCATGCTGCGACATGGTTGGAATTTCCCGCCACGAGCATGATTTTGAACAAGTGGCACTGATTGCCAATATCACGACATCTTTACCGCATCAGGGCAAGGCGTTCGAGCGTTTCACTGAATCAGGTCCCGTGGCTTTATTGCCGATGTCTGAAGGGCGAAGCTCTTTAGTTTGGTGCGTCAAACCACAGGATGTCCCTGCACTTATCGAGCTGTCTGATCACGCGTTTGCAGACAAGCTCCAAGCCATCTTTGGTTGGCGTCTTGGTAAGCTATTGCATGTTGGACAGCGAAACAGCTATCCGCTGATTTTGCGCCAAGCCACGCAACTGATCAGCCACCGTTTCGCGGCTGTCGGCAATGCCGCGCAAACCTTGCACCCTATTGCGGGACAAGGCTTTAACCTTGGGCTTCGTGATGTCATCACCTTGGCAGAAGAAATTGCTCGCGCACACAACGAACAACAAGATTGCGGCGACATGGCATTGCTGCAGCGCTATCTACAACGTCGAGAACCCGATAGGGATGCGACTGTTGCCATGACCTCTGGCCTTGTGCACGGCTTTTCCAACACGTCTGCGCCGCTTATCCTTGGGCGCAATTTAGGGCTGGCGGCCATGTCCGTCTTTAGCGGATTAAAAGCGCCATTGCTGCAACGAGCGATGGGACTGGTAGAACGATAATGAAAATGACAAATGTAGATATCGCCATCATTGGCGGCGGCATGGTGGGGTTAACTTTAGCGGCAGCTTTGGCTGATAGCGACCTTCGAATTGCTATCATTGAAGGCAAAGAACCTGAGCCTGAATTAAATGCCCTGCCCGACCTTCGCGTTTCAGCTCTGAGCCGCGCGAGTGAAAATATCCTAAAAAATATTGGCGCTTGGGAAGGCATTCTTGCTCGTCGCAGTAGCCCTTATCAAAAAATGTCAGTGTGGGAACAAGACAGCTTTGGCGCCATCGATTTTGATGCCATGGACATGGGTCAGCCGAACCTAGGCTATATCGTCGAAAACCGCGTTATCCAACTGTCATTGTTTGAACGCATCAAGCAGCAACACAATGTGACCCTATTCTGCCCAGATAAATGCGCCTCCATGATGTTCGGTGAAACCGAAGCATGGCTAACCTTGGATTCCGGCAACGCCATCACCGCTAAATTGGTGGTGGGTGCAGACGGTGCGAATTCTTGGGTGAGAAATCAGCTCTCTATCCCACTCACACATTGGGACTATGGCCACAGCGCTCTGGTTGCCAACATACGCACCACAGAGCCTCACGATGGTGTAGCACGTCAGATCTTCACACCAGACGGCCCTCTGGCCTTTCTACCGCTTTCTGACCCACATCTTTGCTCTATTGTTTGGTCGCAATCACCAGAGCAAGCCGACCAACGATGCACCATGTCGGATGAAGACTTTAACAAATCACTCACTGCCGCCTTCGATACGCGACTTGGTCTTTGTTCAGTCGAAGGTGATCGCGCCGCATTCCCCTTGAAAATGCGTTATGCGCGCGACTTTGTCGTTGAACGCGTTGCCTTGGTGGGCGATGCAGCCCACACCATTCACCCGTTAGCGGGCCAAGGTGTCAATCTTGGTCTGTTAGATGCCACCACGCTGGCGCAAGAACTGGTGCGTTTGCACGATGAAGGCAAAGACATTGGCGAGAAAGCCAACCTGCGCGCCTTTGAACGCTGGCGTAAAGCGGAAGCTGCACAAATGATCACAGCGATGCAAGGCTTTCGCGATATTTTCTCAGGTGACAACCCAGCGAAGAAGCTGTTTCGTGGCATTGGCTTGGTGGCTGCCGCAACCCTACCGGGGATCAAAACGCAGTTTATTAAGCGAGCTTTGGGGTTAAGCGGAGATTTGCCGGAGTTAGCGAAGAAATTAGGACCGAGGTCCTAGGACGTTGTTTCCCTTATCCTACAAACAAAAAAACGGCTCCCAAGGGAGCCGTTTTCATCTCTAAATCAGCGTATCGCCGACTGAATGAAGTGCTAAGCGATTACGCTTGGCCTTTAACTTCTTTCAGACCGTTGAAAGGTGCGCGTTCGCCCAGAGCTTCTTCGATACGGATAAGTTGGTTGTACTTAGCAACACGGTCAGAACGGCTCATAGAACCCGTCTTGATTTGGCCAGCAGCAGTACCAACAGCAAGGTCAGCGATAGTTGCATCTTCAGTTTCACCTGAACGGTGAGAGATAACTGCAGTGAAACCAGCGTCTTTAGCCATCTTGATAGCAGCCAAAGTTTCGGTTAGTGAACCGATTTGGTTGAACTTGATCAAGATAGAGTTAGTGATGCCTTCTTCGATACCACGAGCCAGAATCTTAGTGTTAGTCACGAACAGATCGTCACCCACTAGTTGGATTTTGTCGCCCAGCAGTTCAGTTTGGTGCTTGAAGCCAGCCCAATCAGATTCGTCCAGACCGTCTTCGATAGAAACGATTGGGAATTGATCAACGAGACCAGCAAGGTAGTGGTTGAACTCTTCAGCGGTGAAGGTTTTGCCTTCGCCTTTCATGTTGTAGATGCCAGCTTCTTTGTCGAAGAACTCAGATGCTGCACAGTCCATAGCAAGAGTGATGTCTTTGCCTAGCTCGTAGCCAGCAGCAGCAACTGCTTCTGCGATAACTTCTAGTGCTTCAGCGTTAGACTTAAGGTTAGGAGCGAAACCGCCTTCGTCACCAACTGCAGTGTTGTAGCCTTTAGACTTCAATACTTTCGCTAGGTTGTGGAATACTTCAGCACCCATGCGAACAGCTTCTTTCAAAGTTGCAGCGCCAACTGGCTGAATCATGAACTCTTGGATATCAACGTTGTTGTCAGCGTGCTCGCCACCGTTGATGATGTTCATCATTGGTAGAGGCATAGAGAACTGACCAGCAGTGCCGTTTAGTTCAGCAATGTGCTCGTACAGTGGCATGCCTTTAGCAGCAGCTGCTGCTTTTGCGTTCGCCAGAGATACCGCTAGGATTGCGTTAGCACCGAACTTAGATTTGTTCTCAGTACCGTCCAGGTCGATCATGATCTGGTCGATTTCTGCTTGGTTTTTCGCGTCTTTGCCTTCTAGAGCGTTAGCGATTTCGCCGTTTACTGCGCCGATTGCTTTCAGTACGCCTTTACCTAGGAAACGAGTTTTATCGCCATCACGTAGTTCAAGTGCTTCGCGTGAACCAGTAGATGCGCCTGATGGTGCAGCTGCCATACCAACGAAACCACCTTCCAGGTGTACTTCTGCTTCTACAGTTGGGTTACCGCGTGAATCGATGATTTCACGACCCAGAACTTTAACGATCTTAGACATTGTGTTTCCTCTCGTATGTCAATAGCTTAAAAATGCGAAAAGCGGCTGCACTACCTTCGCAACCGCTCCTTGTTCTCAGTTACAGCTCACCACGCTGATTTTTACCTGACGCAGCCACAAAACCTTCAAACAAAGGATGGCCATCGCGTGGGGTCGAGGTAAATTCAGGGTGGAACTGGCACGCCACAAACCATGGGTGCTCAGGATTTTCAATAATCTCAACCAGCTTCTTGTCCGCTGACAGACCCGATACCACAAGGCCGGCTTCTTCAAGTTGCGGACGTAGCACATTGTTGACTTCATAGCGGTGACGGTGACGCTCATGGATTGAAGCGTTGCCGTAAAGCTCACGCGCTTTGGTGCCGTCTTTCAGGTGACACAGCTGTGCGCCAAGACGCATGGTGCCGCCCAAATCGGACTTTTCAGTACGCTCTTCTACCTTACCTTCGCCGTCAACCCACTCGGTGATCAGGCCAACAACCGGGTACTTGGTCGCTTTGTTGAACTCAGTCGAGTTCGCGCCTTCCATGCCAACAACGTTGCGCGCATATTCGATCAGCGCCACTTGCATGCCAAGACAGATACCCAAGTAAGGGACTTTGTTTTCACGCGCGAATTTCGCTGCCAGAATTTTGCCTTCTACGCCGCGATCGCCGAAGCCACCCGGAACGAGAATAGCGTCCAAACCGTGAAGGACTTCTTCACCTTTGGTTTCTACATCTTGTGAGTCAACGTATTTGATCTTCACGGTCAGGCGATTTTTCAAGCCTGCGTGCTTCAACGCTTCGTTAACTGACTTGTAGGCATCGGGCAGTTCAATGTATTTGCCAACCATACCGATAGTGACTTCACCGGTTGGGTTCGCTTCTTCATAAATAACTTGTTCCCACTCTGTCAGATCAGCTTCTGGCGCTTCGATACCGAAACGCTTACAAACCAAATCATCCAAGCCTTGCGAACGGATCAGTGAAGGGATCTTGTAGATGGAATCTACATCCTTCATTGAGATAACGGCTTTTTCTTGCACGTTACAGAACAAGGCAATCTTAGAACGCTCATTCGCAGGAATAACGCGATCGCTACGGCACACCAAAATGTCTGGCTGAATACCGATAGATAGCAGTTCTTTCACAGAGTGTTGAGTAGGCTTGGTTTTCACTTCACCTGCCGCAGCAAGGTAAGGAACCAGAGTCAGGTGCATGAACATGGTGCGTTCACGACCTAGCTCAACCGCCAACTGACGGATAGCTTCAAGGAATGGCAATGACTCGATATCGCCCACCGTACCGCCGATCTCAACGATAGTCACATCGTGACCTTCGCCGCCCGCAAGCACACGCTCTTTGATAGAGTTGGTGATATGAGGAATAACCTGGATGGTTGCACCCAAGTAGTCGCCTCGGCGCTCTTTACGCAATACGTCTGAATATACACGACCAGACGTAAAGTTATTGCGCTTAGTCATCTTGGTGCGGATGAAACGCTCGTAGTGACCCAAATCTAGGTCGGTTTCTGCACCGTCTTCCGTAACGAATACTTCACCGTGCTGGGTTGGGCTCATCGTGCCCGGATCCAAGTTGATGTAAGGGTCAAGCTTCATCATGGTCACATTAAGACCACGTGCTTCTAAAATCGCTGCCAATGACGCTGCAGCAATACCCTTACCGAGGGAGGAAACCACCCCGCCAGTTACAAAAATGTAATTCGTTGTCATGCTAAACCTGAGAGTTGGATTTAGGGGAAATATTGGAAATCTGGACGGGACGACATGTTACCAGAGCCCGAAACTTCCCACAACGTGAAAACTATCACACGGCGTACCCTTTTTTTTTGTTGTAAATCAATTCAGCGATTCACACTGGTTTGTTGCCTTCGTCACATTTCACTTGCTGCCAGAGTTTTTCGAGTTCATCTTGCTGAGTTTCCTGCAAGTTTTTACCATTTTCGCGTAATTTCATTTCAATTTGACGAAAACGATTTTCAAATTTTAAATTGGCCTGTCGTAACGCCTTTTCTGGGTTGGTTCCCACATACCGTGACAAATTCACCACGGAAAACAGTAAGTCGCCCATTTCTTCATCAACACGAGCCTGGTTCACGTTCACCATCAACGCTTCTTCCATGACTTCTTCAAGTTCTTCTTGCACCTTGTCGGCAACAGGCCCAATCGCATCCCAATCAAAACCAACACTGGCACAGCGTTTTTGTAGCTTAGCGGCTCGCCCCAATGCGGGCAGTGCCGTTGGTACATCATCGAGAATACTCAATTCGGCGTCTGGTTCGGCTTTAGCGGCTCGCTCTTGCGCTTTGATGCCTTCCCAATCTGCTGCTTGCAACGGATTGCCATCAGCGTCTTTCTCACCAAACACATGGGGATGACGGCGCACCAACTTGTCACAAATCGCACCAACCACGTCGTCGAATTCAAAGTCACCCTGCTCTTTGCCGAGTTGACTATAGAACACAATTTGGAACAAAAGATCACCCAACTCGTCACGCACATCGCCCCAATTTTGGCGCTCGATGGCATCGACTGTCTCGAAAGTTTCTTCGATGGTGTAAGGAATTATGGAGTTGAACGTCTGCTTTTTATCCCAAGGACACCCATTTTTCGGGTCTCGTAGGGTCGCCATAATTTCGAGCAATTCTTGCATTCGCGACATTTTATTCATGCCTATTTATCCATTGTCAGTTTGTTTTAACGCCGTCTTGAAATAAAAAAGGAAAGCCTCTGCTTCCCTTTCTGGGCTGATACCCGAGCAAGCTTCCCATCCTTGCACAACGAGAGTTTACGCAGGTATAAGACTAACGAAGCCGCTTCGCTTCATGCACGTCCTTCACCTGCTCAAGGCGGGTGATCACTCGACTCAGCACATCAAGATCACTTAGCTCAAGATCAAAATCCATGATGGATATGTTCTGCTTGTAATCAACTCGACTTTGCATGCCCGACACCCTGACTTTTTCATTGGTCAGCATGCTAGAAAGATCTTTAATCAAGCCGTTACGTTCTGACGCCAAAACACGCACGGTAATTTGGTAACTGCCGACAAATCCGCCCCCCCATACCGTATCAATAATACGCTCGGGTGCATGATGACGAAGATCTGCCAACTGTTCACAATCAGAACGGTGAACCGAAATACCGCGTCCCTGTGTGACGTAGCCTTCAATAGCATCACCAGGAATGGGCTGACAGCAACGTGCAAGGTGCGTCATCAGGTTATCAACCCCTTCTACCACCACCGCGTCTCTGCGCGGTTTTTTAGGGACAGGAGAGCTCTCCACCTGCTCCAGCTTCGCTCGTAACTGTTTGTCTTCTTCTTCCTTTGTCGGTTTATTGACAATGGAATTGATGAAATTCACCACCTGATTGATGCGTAAATCGCCACTACCGACACCGGCGTAAACTTCATCAAGGCTATTCATGTTGAAGCGCTTCATGGCTAAGGTGGCATCTTTACTGGCGGCACCAATTTTGGTCAGTTCGGCATCGAGGATCTCTTTGCCCGCAATCATGTTCTTTTCACGCGATTGCTTGCGGAACCATGCATTAATTTTGGCACGAGCACGACCTGAATTGACGAAGCCCAAACTTGGGTTTAGCCAGTCACGTGACGGGTTCGGCTCTTTTTGCGTGATGATTTCGACTTGATCGCCCATTTGCAGGTGGTAAGTGAACGGCACGATGCGGCCTTCCACTTTGGTACCAATACAACGGTGCCCCACTTCCGAGTGAATGTGGTAGGCGAAATCTAGTGGTGTTGCACCAATGGGCAAGTCGACCACATCACCGCGCGGAGTAAAGGCGTAGACACGATCATCAAACACTTGGCTTCGCAACTCATCGAGCATTTCGCCCGAATCAGACATCTCTTCTTGCCACGCCAGCAGTTTACGTAGCCACGTGATTTTCTCGTCGTAACCACTACGTCCCGTCGTTGCACCTTCCTTGTATTTCCAGTGCGCGGCGACGCCTAGCTCGGCATCATCATGCATTTGCTTGGTGCGAATTTGGATCTCGACCGTTTTCCCTTCTGGCCCCAACACCACGGTGTGGATAGACTGATAACCGTTAGGTTTAGGATTAGCGACGTAGTCGTCGAATTCTTTGGGAAGGTGGCGATATTTGGTGTGCACTGCCCCTAGTGCGGCATAGCAATCTTGAAGCTGGTCAGCAATGATACGCACAGCGCGAACATCAAACAGCTCATCAAAAGCAAGGCTCTTTTTCTGCATCTTACGCCAGATGCTGTAGATGTGCTTAGGGCGGCCGTAAACCTGCGCATTGATGTTGGAAGCGCTCATTGACTGCTGTAAGTCCGTGACGAACGTATCGATGTATTCTTCGCGGTCAATACGTCGTTCAGCTAGCTGTTTGGCAATTTGCTTGTAGGTATCTGAATGCTGATAACGGAAGGTGTAATCTTCGATTTCCCACTTCAGCTGACCAATCCCTAATCGATTGGCCAATGGCGCATAAATATTGGCGCACTCTTTAGCGACGGCCTTTCGTACATTGTCCGGCTCATTTTTCACTTCACGCAGATAACTGATCCGCTCTGCCAGTTTGATCACCACACAACGAAAGTCATCCACCATCGACAGCAACATGCGGCGTACGTTATCCACTTGCGCTGACGTCGCTTCTTCGTCGTTGGCATTCAGATGACGAATAGACGCCATTTCCTGCACGCCATCCACCAGCTTGGCGATGGTGCTGCCATAGCGTTCTTTGAGCACGTCGTGAGCCAGCAAGCCATCTTCCACCACAGGGAAGAGTAACGCCGCGATCAAGGTTTCCTTGTCCATACTTAAGGTGACAAGGATTTCAATCATCTCTCGACCAAACCATAACGGCTGCGCCATGGCTTGCTCGTCGCCCAGCGTTTGGCAGTCATAATAAGCATCAATCAACGCCTGCGAAACATCCGCGTCTTGGGCGAGACCATCTACCCAGCGTTCAAGTAAAAAATCTTTGTTGTCATTTAGGTGCGCGCCACGAATTGCGACCATTTCACTATCCTGTTTTTCTAATCCTTACCGGCAATCATCATGGTTGCCGGTTTCGAGCGACTTAGGCTTTGATAAACAATGCCATCGACTCTAAGTGCCCGGTATGGGGGAACATGTCCAACATGCCCAACCTGGCTAACTTGTATCCTTTATCGAGCAGTACTTGGCTGTCTCTTGCCAGTGTTGCAGGGTTACAAGAGACATACACGATACGCTCGGCACGTGATTGTGCCACATAAGGCATAACCCCTAAAGCGCCAGCACGTGCAGGATCGAGCAAAATTTTGCTATAGCGCTGCTTGCCCCACTCGGTCTTACCTGCATCCAGTTCAAGGTTTGCGTGGTAGAACGCCACGTTGTCTAAACCATTGTGCGTTGCGTTGTCGCTGGCACGCTGCACCATGTCCTCAACGCCTTCAACGCCCACAACCGACTCTGCTTTGCCTGCAATCGGTAAACTGAAGTTACCTAGACCACAGAACAAATCGAGCACCTTGTCGTCGTTATTAAGATCTAGCCAATCAAGTGCCTGGGCAATCATTTTTTGGTTAATGTCGGCGTTGACCTGAATAAAGTCCTGCGGTTCAAAAGAAAGCGACAGCGTACCCAACGAATAATGTGGCGCGTCACCACACATACGCTCGGCGTTGCCTTCACCTTGTTGGAGATACAAAATCAACGCCTTGTCATCGGCAAACCGTTTAAGACTCGCCATGTCTTCGTCATGCAGTGTCTTAATCGCCCGCACCAGCAGCACCCGCCCTGCATCTGACTCCACCAGCTCAACGTGCCCGATAACACGACGACCACGCAACGCATCCAGTAGCGAATAGACCTCGGGAAGCAGAGCATCAAGTTGTTTGTCTAAAACCGGACAATGGGTCACCGTCACGATTTCTTTTGAGCTCCGCTGGCGAAAGCCCATTTCCAGCTCGCCCGTTTTACTGATTTTCACGCTCAATCGCGCACGGCGCCGATATCCCTGCCCTTCTGAACGCACAGGCGCATCTTGAGTTAAATCCGCAGCGGCAAATTTTTTCATCAGCTGAGAAAGTGAATTTTGCTTGGCTTTAATCTGTGCATCATGTCCAAGGTGTTGCAAGTTACACCCCCCGCACACACCGTAGTGGGCACAAAATGGCTCTATTCGTTCAGCACTTGGTGTTACCACCTTGATCAATTTGGCACGAGCAAACTGGCGCTTATCTTCTGTCAACTGCGCCACGACTTCTTCGCCCGCTAATGCCCCGGCAATAAACACCGGTCTTTTTCCGTCAAAAGCCACACCATCACCTTGATGGTCAAGACGCTCAACCGTGAAGGCCTTGTGTTTGGTATCGAGATTTTTCTTCTTCTGTGGCTGAAAAAAACGCGCCATGTTGGTTTTCCAATGTCGGCCATCACCCCCCTTTCCTGCGGTGGGCATGGCAGTGAATCGTATATTGGCGGACAGCGGGTTGTGATAACCTGCTGAATTCTCGCCGACAGCTTTGGTGTACAGCCGTACCTAGGATTAGAATGTAGTCATAGGTACTGGATATGTAGGTACTAAACAAACGGCTATTGAATAAATAGCTCGGTAAAAAACAGCGATACGATGAACAATGACGTCATGACATATATGTCATGACCAGGTACGTCATGAAAATGACGGCAATTCTCCCACAGAACAAACAGCATGACCAAATACGGACTTCGCGCCAGAGTAATTACCCTTACCATCGCACCGACTCTGATCATCGGCATCTTGCTCAGTGCTTACTTTATCAAAAACCGCTATCAAGAGCTGGAACAGCAACTGAGCGTGGCCGGTCAGGCGATCATTGAACCATTGGCTATCGCCAGTGAAATCGGTCTTTCTAATGAAAGCCGTGAGAACGTGCGCCGACTCATCGGCCACACTCATCGCCAACACAGCCAGTACATTCGGAGCATTGCGGTGTTCTCTGATCAGAATGATCTCTTCGTGACGTCAAACTATCATCGCAATCTCGATTTAATGGCTATCCCCGACGGCGACTCACTACCCGATCGACTTGAAATCAGTCGGTTACAAGATACCTTGCTATTGCGTGCGCCCATCCGCGCCATTGGCGGCTTCAATAACAACCTGACGCAAGATCAAACCATCGGTTACATCACGATGGAAATGGACTTATCCACGGTCAAGCTAAAGCAGTATCAAGAAATCATTTCCGCAGCGGTTGTGCTGATCCTTGGCGTCATTTTGTCAGGCTTTTTTGCTTATCGCTTGCTGCTTGATGTCGAAACACCGATCACCCAAATGATTAATATGATCGACCGAATCCGTCGAGGGCATCTCGATGTTCGGATTGAAGGCAAATTATTGGGCGAACTCGACACACTAAAAAATGGCATTAACGCCATGGCGATCTCGCTGTCTGAATACCATTTAGAAATGCAGCAAAGCATCGATCAGGCAACCTCAGATTTACGAGAAACCCTTGAACAGCTTGAGATTCAAAACGTTGAGCTAGATATTGCCAAGAAAAATGCCCAAGAAGCGGCGCGCGTAAAATCAGAATTTTTGGCTAATATGTCTCATGAACTGCGTACCCCGCTTAACGGTGTCATTGGCTTTACGCGTCAAATGCTGAAAACCCAATTGAGCAGCAGCCAGCAAGATTATCTGCAGACTATCGAAAAGTCCGCCAACAACTTGCTCACCATCATTAATGACATTCTCGATTTCTCCAAACTCGAAGCGGGCAAGTTGCTGCTGGAAAACATCCCGTTTGATTTTGAAGACTCGCTAGAAGAAGTCATGCGCCTGCTCGCGCCGATGGCGCACGAAAAAGGGCTAGAGCTAGATCTGCGCATTGACCCTCGCATTCCGGCTGGCGTGATTGGTGATCCGCTCCGTATTCAGCAAGTACTCACTAACCTTATCGGTAACGCTACCAAGTTTACCGAACGCGGTCATATCCGCATCAGCGTAGAGCTAAAACAACAACGCGATGAACAATTAGAGCTTCAGTTTGTTATCCGCGATTCTGGTATCGGTATTTCTGAGCGCCAACAAGCCCAGTTGTTCCAAGCGTTCCGACAAGCAGATGCCAGCATCAGTCGCCGTTATGGCGGCACAGGCCTTGGTTTGGTGATCACACAAAATCTGGTGAATCAGATGGGTGGTGACATTGGCTTTAGTAGTCGCTTACACCAAGGCTCAACATTCTGGTTTACTTTGTCACTGTTAAAAACTGATTTGCCGTTAGTGCAACCTGTAGACAGCGAAGCACTAGCAGGGCAATCACTGCTATTGGTGGAATCAGATATTGAAAGCCGCCAGTTGATGAGTGAGCGTTTATCACAATTTGGCCTCAGCATCCGAAGCGTTGACACCTTGCCTGAGCAATCTGAACCCGTTTCGTGCGTGCTAATTTGTGTCGATGCCAGTGATGTTCCTTCTCCTGACACCTTGATCGCCCAAGCAACTCATGCTGAATCTTTCAGTGACAAAGTCATTTTCTGCCTGCCTACCACCGAATTAGCGCTGTCAGAGCACCTGTTAAGTTCAGGCGTGAACTCATGCCTTGCGAAGCCATTATCTGTACGAAAATTGGTAGAACTTCTTCAAGGTGAGCAGCAAGCGCCAGACGTTTTGCCGCCTGCAGTGGAAACCCATACCAATAAACTTCCGATGACGGTCATGGCGGTCGATGACAACCCAGCCAACTTAAAGTTGATCACGGCGTTGTTGAAAGAAAGGGTGACCCATGTGGTGACGGCACACGATGGAAAACATGCAGTAGATCGTGCACGTTCACAACGTTTTGATCTCATTTTGATGGACATACAAATGCCCGAAATGGATGGCGTAACCGCATGTAAAGAAATACGAAAGTCGCCATTGAATCACCAAACACCGGTTATCGCTGTGACCGCTCATGCCATGACGGGAGAGCGCGAACGCCTGCTTGACGAAGGGATGGATGATTACCTGACCAAGCCCATTGAAGAGCATATCCTCGAACAGGTCCTTCACCACTGGACCCATCCGCACACAGGGGACATTCAGCCATCAAGTCCACTCATCAAAACGAATAATGTGGGTTCGTCACTGAGCATTGATTGGTCATTGGCCATGAAACAGGCATCAGGCAAAGAAGCGCTCGCCAAAGAGATGCTCCAAATGCTCGTGCGTTCATTTGATGAAGTAGAAGAAAAGGTCAATAACGCGCTTGATGGCGACAATATCGAACTCTGGCCGATTATTCATAAATTGCACGGCAGTTGCGCTTACAGCGGAGTACCCAAGCTAAAAGGACTTTGTTATGAGCTAGAGACACAGTTTAAACAAGGTGATGACAATGATGATGTTGAGCCGGAGTTGTGTGAATTGCTGGATGAAATGAATAATATTCGCGAGCAATCGCCGCATTATCTTTAGATAAAGCAGGCAATACCGAGGATGAAACTGACAGAAAAACGGGCAATCCCAGCCCTTGGGAGTGCCCGTTTTTTCATGCAACCAACAGCCACTGATAAGCCCTCTCCGCAAATCGAAACATTATTAACCCCAATCAGGACGTAGAATCAACACGTACTCAAACAACCAAAAGCATGCATTTCAAGACAAATCAAGTCGATAATGGCAACACTCAAATTCTACGAGTAATTTCAAACATCGACGTCTAAAAATGTAAACACTCAAGAAATGTCACGATTCATACCCCCAATTCACCTCACGCGCTTCGCTCCCTATTTACGTATCTGCTATACGTGCCATTGAAATCATACGATAGATGCTCAGTGCATGCTGTCAGAACACCATTAGAAGGTAATGAAATGGCTGATGTAGATAACCCGAATTTTAAACAGGTTCACCACGCGTTAATTGAATTGTTTGAGCTGGTACCTGAAGACGTTGTGCCAGACGCCAATCTGTATGAGGACTTAGTGCTTGATAGCATTGATGCGGTAGACCTTGTCGTTCACTTGCAAAAAGAAATAGGTAAGAAGATCCCGCCCGAAGTGTTCAAAAGTGTGCGTACTGTGCAGGATGTTGTTGATGCCATAGAGCAACTGCTTCAACCAGCCTGATCCTGCCTCACTACAATGCTATTACGTTGTGAAAACGTGATTATTTTATTGATACGTAATCGATTCGTTGAACCACATGACTCTACAAGGTGTTAGTACAGCGCTTACACCTTGTAGAGTTATGCAAACGAATGATAAGTCATTCTATAAAGACCGATACTCATGGATTTCAAGCCGCTCTCTCTTTTGCTTTCTCGCCCAACAGATGATGACTTATTTCTCGTTGCCGATGGTGAAATCGGTTTCAAAACACAACGAGACTTTCAGCATGATGTCGCGACGCTTTACCATGTTTTGAATACACACCCCGCAGCACGATGGGCTGTTTGTTTCGACGACAGTTACTACATGGCCGTTGCTGTTCTGGCTTTGTCTTATGCGGGAAAAACTGTCGTCATACCGGGTAATATCCAGATTGGCGCATTGAACGAGTTAGCCCATGAATTTGACGCTATGTTGTCCGACCGTCATGCCAGTGTCTTACCCAATAACGATGCCATTACATTGCCGATCGACCACAAAAGTCACCATGCCATCGCGCTGGATGCCTTGTCTCTCGACAGTATCAAAATAGTTTTGTACACCTCAGGCTCAAGCGGAAAACCCAAAGCGATAGAAAAATCGCTTCAACAGTTACAAGCGGAAATAGATATCCTTGAACAAACTTGGGGCAGCGAACTTGCAACGTCATCCATTGTCAGCACCGTTTCTCATCAACATATTTACGGTCTGCTGTTCCGTGTACTGTGGCCCTTATGCGCAAGACGAACATTTTCTCGCACCAACGCCGTCTATCCACAACAACACAGCACCGAACAAGCATTGTCTCAAACATTAATCAGCAGTCCTGCGCAGCTTAAACGCCTCAAACAAGATCACCCGCGATTGTGTTTTTGTGCCGTATTTTCTTCCGGTGGCCCTTTACCGTTTAACGCTGCTGAAAAAACCGAACAATACCTGGGTAAACGCCCGTTCGAAGTCTTTGGCAGCACTGAAACCGGCGGGATCGCTCACAGACAGCAACACACAGACACCGCGACTTGGACGTTGTTTGACGGTATCTCGGCAACGTTAACCGAGCAAGGCTGCCTGCGATTGCGCTCCCCCTTTATTCATCCCAAAGTGGATTATGACACCAGCGATCTTTGTGACTTTCACAACGATGGTACTTTTACCTTGCAGGGGCGTGCAGATAGGATCGTCAAGATCGAAGAAAAGCGCGTTTCTCTGGCGGAAGTGGAAAACCGCTTGATGGACCACACATGGATTGAAGATACCGTCTGTATTGCCAAAGAAAGCGCAGACAGACAATACATTGCAGCGGCACTGGTACTAAGCCAAGAAGGCAAATGCGCCTTTCAGAATCAAGGGGATGCGATATGCCGTCAAACGTTACGGCAACACCTCGCACAATGGCTAGATGCCATTTCTATACCACGAGAATATACGATTGCTTCTCATATCCCCCAAAACAGCCAAGGGAAACGCGAAGCGAACGCCGTGGATGAATTATTTACCCCTTCATCAAAGAAAAAAACGACCGATCGCCCACCTAGCGTGGTGAAAACTGCCATCTCGAACCTTCATGCCGAGCTCTCACTTTGTGTCGACAGCGATCTTCGCGAGTTTGAAGGTCATTTCCCAGGTTTCGCAATCTACCCAGGGGTGTCACAAATCAATGCAGTAGTACATTTTGCCCTCGATATTTTCGGTATCACTGCTCCTTTTCGATCGCTTGATAAATTGAAATTTGAAGCACCGATCTGGCCTGACATGCAAGTGCAACTTTCCATGAATTGGAAGCCAGAAAAAAACGCCCTGACCTTTCGGCTGGAATCTACAGCAGGTCTCCATACCCGAGGTGTCATTCACTTCGACTAAACACAACAATAAATCCATTCACCGATGAAAAGAGCCATGGAAAAGGCACCTGTACCGGTGATTTATTTCAGTTAGCAAGGAAAGACAATGACCCAGAATATCGACGACACCATCGTATTTGGTGAGCAACCATTAACCATCGAATCTGTTGTTGCCATAGCCAATGGAAGTCAGGCAGCGCTGAATCCAAGTGATGAATTCAGCGGCCGTATCGATCGCAGTGTGGCATTCCTAGAACGGCTATTGCGGGAAGATGGGGCTATCTATGGCGTCACTACTGGCTATGGCGATTCGTGCACGGTCGCTATCCCACCTTCGCTGGTAGATGAGCTCCCCCTTAACCTGACACGCTTTCACGGCTGTGGTCTGGGTGATGACCTATCTCACCAGCAAGCAAGAGCGGTGTTAGCCACAAGACTAAATTCACTCACCCAAGGTATGTCTGGTGTGAGTATGCCTTTGCTCAAACAAATCGTTACCTTAATTAACAAAGACATTTCACCGCGTATCCCACAAGAGGGCTCGGTTGGCGCTAGCGGTGACCTGACCCCGCTGTCTTACCTTGCTGCAACCTTGATCGGTGAACGAGACGTTATCTATAACGGCGAAGTCCGCCCAACCGTTGATGTATTTCGCGAACTAGGCATTCGCCCCATCAAGCTCAAACCCAAAGAAGGTTTAGCTCTGATGAATGGTACGTCAGTGATGACGGCTCTTGCCTGTTTAGCGTTCAAGCGAGCGGAATACTTAACACAGCTTTCTACCCGAATCACAGCCATGGTGTCGCTGGCGATGCACGGCAATGATTTCCACTTTGATGAGGCCTTGTTCGCCGTCAAACCCCATCCAGGCCAACAACAAATCGCCGCCTGGCTTCGCGATGACCTGCAAGTTAATCGCCCGCCGCGTAACAGTGACAGATTACAAGACCGTTATTCGCTTCGCTGTGCGCCACATGTTATTGGCGTATTGCAAGATTCACTGCCGTGGCTGCGTCAAATGATCGAAAACGAACTCAACAGTGCCAATGACAACCCTATTATTGACGGTGAAAATGAACGTGTTTTGCATGGTGGACACTTCTATGGTGGCCACATTGCGATGGCTATGGACAGCCTAAAAATCGCGGTCGCGAATATTGCCGATCTTTTGGATCGCCAAATGGCACAACTGATGGATTACAAGTTCAATAACGGATTGCCATTCAACCTAACAGGTGCAGAAGGCAGCCGTAAATCAATCAATCACGGTTTTAAAGCAGTGCAAATTGGCATCTCAGCGTGGACCGCTGAAGCCCTCAAACACACCATGCCAGCCAGCGTATTTTCCCGTTCAACTGAATGCCACAATCAGGACAAAGTCAGCATGGGTACCATCGCTGCGCGTGATTGCTTACGCGTGTTAGAGCTGACAGAGCAGGTCACCTCCGCGAGCCTATTGGCCTCATTCCAAGCGCTGCAACTTCGCTGTCGCAGCAACGAATTGTCCATGCGCGATCTGAGCCCTTCGCTAAGAGAAATGATCTCTCAAATGGGTGCAGAGTTTGATTTTGTCAGCGAAGATCGTCCGTTAGAGCAAGATTTGCGTCGCTTCATCGCCTTTATTCAAGAAAGACGTTGGGATCTTTATTAATGAGCACCGTGCACTTGCGAGCTGAAGCGACCATAGTGACCTCGTTCCAAGATGCCGATCCGATGGGTGTGATCTATCACGGCAATTACTTTCGCTTCTTTGAAGAGGCTCGCCGACTTTTGATGGAAAAAATCGATTACGGTTATCGCGACATGGAAGCATCTGGCTTTCTGTGGCCTGTGATTGATGCCAATGTTCGCTATATAAAAGCCATTGAATACAACCAGACAATACGCGTTATTGCCACTTTGGCTGAATGGGAGAACCGATTAAAAGTCGATTACCTCATTACCGACCCTCAGTCCGGAAAGCGTCTTTGCAAAGGGCACACAGTGCAAGTCCCAGTGAGACTCGATAACAAAGAACTGCAATTTGAGGCGCCAAAGGTACTCGAAGACAAGTTGCTTGCTTATTCCGCTCTTTCTGCCGAATTGGGGGCGCTTTTTCATGATTAGCCAAAGCACGGCATTTCCACCGATTAAGCAATTGGTGCCTCACCGTGCACCCATGCTTTACCTCAATAAAATGGTGGATGCAGGTAAGAGTTTTGCCCACTGCCAAGCACGTCCTAACACAGACCACCATTTTTTTGACACCAAACAACAAGGTTTACCTTCTTGGGTTGGCATTGAATTAATGGCACAAACCATCGCCGCTTGGTCTGGCTTTCATTACTACCAAAAAGGGCAATCGCCCGTCATTGGTTTTTTAGTAGGAAGTCGACGCTACCAAACCGTAACCGCTTTTTTTGCCCGAAACCAAGTGCTAGACATTCACGTTGACGAAGTCATGAGCCACGAAGGGGTGTCGGTATTCAGTTGCAAGATTGAAAGCAATGGCGCATTACTCGCCTCATCTCAACTCAGTACTTTTGAACCATCAAATGCCGAGTTAACACAAATCAAACAAGGAGGTGCTTCGTGAGCCGCAGCGTACTGGTCACAGGGGCAAGTAAAGGAATTGGCCGAGCCATTGCTCTTTCTCTAGCCTCATCAGGTTTTGAGATCATCGTCCACTATGGCAAAGATGAAGCGGGTGCCGCAGAGACACTCAATCAACTGACTCACCTTGGTGGCAGCGGAAGAACCATCCGATTTGATCTTCGTTATCGCGATGAATGTCGCGCGGTATTAGAGTCTGACATTGAAATGTTTGGCGCCTATTACGGTGTTGTTAACAATGCGGGTGTAACGGCAGATACCGCCTTTCCAGCGATGACTGAAGAAGAATGGGATGGCGTCGTTCACACCAATCTAGACAGCTTTTACAACGTTTTACACCCCTGCATTATGCCAATGATCAGGCTGCGTCAAGGTGGCCGAATTGTCACAATGTCATCGGTATCAGGATTAATGGGAAACCCTGGACAAACCAATTACAGCGCGGCAAAAGCTGGGATTATGGGAGCAACTAAAGCTCTTGCCATGGAACTGGGCAAGCGCAACATCACGGTAAACTGTGTCGCACCTGGCCTAATTGAAACGGGCATGATTGAACAACATGTCATCGATAAAGCGCTGCCTGATATTGCGCTTAATCGTATGGGCGCTCCAGAGGAGGTGGCCAGTTTGGTCAATTTCCTGATGTCTGACGCGGCAAGTTATATCACTCGACAGGTCATTTCAGTCAATGGAGGATTACGATGAACCGACGCGTAGTAGTAACAGGAATGGCAGGTGTCACTGCATTCGGCAACCATTGGGACGAGGTATCATCTCGTTTAAAGTCACACAAAAATGCAGTTAAATACAATACAGACCTAGAGCAATATCAGGGCTTAAACACTCGCCTAACCGCTCCACTTGATGCGTTTTCTTTGCCGCCCAATTACACTCGTAAACAAGTTCGCAGCATGGGACTGGTGGCGAAATATTCTACCGTTGCCTCTGATCTCGCCCTGCAACAATCCGGTCTACTCGGGATGGATATCCTGACAAATGGTGAAACAGGCGTTGCATTTGGATCGTCAACAGGCAGCACTCCACCTTCCCGTGCTTTTTCTATCATGATGGAGCAAAAAACCACGGAAGCCATCAATGCCAATACCTATGTGCAAATGATGCCCGCTACCACGGCCGTGAATGTGGGTTTGTTTTTTGGACTACGCGGCCGAGTGATTCCAACAAGCAGTGCATGTACATCCGGTAGCCAAGCAATTGGGTATTCCTTCGAAGCGATCAAACACGGATATCAAACGGCAATGGTCGCCGGCGGCGCCGATGAGCTTTGCCCAACGCAGCCAGCGGTATTTGATACTCTTTATGCGACGAGTCAAAAGAACGAGGCGCCGAATTCAACGCCTCGTCCATTTGATATAGACCGAGATGGTATTGTCATTGGTGAAGGTGCAGGCAGTTTGGTGCTTGAAGAGTACGAACATGCGAAAGCCCGTGGTGCAACGATCTATGCTGAAATCGTCGGCTTTGCGAGTAACTGCGATGCCGCACACATCACCGACCCAAAAATGGAAACCATGCAGATATGCATGGAGAAAGCGTTAAAAAATGCAGGGATTTCTGCAAACAAAGTCGGTTACGTTTCGGCACATGGCACAGCAACAAGTAAAGGTGATATTGCTGAATCTCAAGCCACCGCCAATGTGTTTGGCCCACGCATGCCTATCAGCTCCCTGAAAAGCTATTTTGGACATACTTTGGGTGCTTGTGGGGCGATTGAAGCATGGTTGTCCATTGAAATGATGAATGAGGGCTGGTTTAGCCCAACGCTGAATCTAGACAATATTGACCCAGCCTGTGGGGAATTAGACTATATTCGTGGCGAAGAACGTCATATTGATTGCGAGTACATCATGAGCAATAACTTTGCCTTCGGTGGCGTGAACACGTCCATTATCTTCAAGCGATACACACCTGAATAATTGCCGTTTGATGCAATAAAAAACGCCCGCGATATTTACCAATATCACGGGCGTTTTTGTTCTTCAGCGAGCACTTTATTTATCGAGTAATACGGTCGCCACTGCATACCGCTTCTCATCGGCAATAGTCAGCAAGACGTGAGTGACACCGCGCTCATCCGCCAACTGTTTAGCTACGCCAGAAAAGCTCACTATCGGCTTACCTAACTCATCATTACTCACCGTAAAATCATGAAAAGTCACACCGCACGCAATCCCTGTTCCCAGCGCTTTGGCTGCCGCTTCTTTGACGGCGAAACGCTTCGCCAAATAGCGAGCTGGAAACTTACTGCTGCTGTATTTTTCCATTTCACTGTCTGTGAGGACGCGTCTTGCAAACGCATCTTCCGTTCGCGCAATCACTTTCTCAAGTCGCGCGATTTCTACAATGTCAGTCCCTAAACCGACAACCGCCATTAGCGACGAGCATCCTGCATAATGGCTTTCATGTCTGCGACCGCTTTTGGCAAACCGTCAAACACAGCGCGACCAATAATTGCATGGCCAATGTTCAGCTCGTAGATCTCTGGGATCTTAGCGATAGGCGTCACGTTGTGATAAGTCAGCCCATGGCCTGCATTCACTTTAATACCTTGGTCTGCGGCGTAACTCGCACCCGCAGCGATTTTTTTCAGCTCAGCCTGCATCTCTTCTTCAGATTCGGCATCTGCGTAGCTGCCAGTGTGCAGCTCAATAAACGGCGCACCACATGCTTTTGCTGCATCAATTTGTGCGCGGTCAGCATCGATAAATAGTGAGACTTTAATGCCTGCCTCGGTCAACGTTTGTGTAGCAGCTTTCACTTTTTCAAGCTGCCCAACAACATCCAAACCACCTTCGGTAGTCAGTTCTTCACGCTTCTCTGGCACCAGACACACATACGCAGGTTTCACATCCAATGCGATTGCAACCATTTCGTCCGTCACGGCCATTTCAAGATTCATGCGCGTTTGTAGCGTGTCTCGTAGGATATAAACATCGCGATCTTTGATGTGGCGACGATCTTCGCGTAAATGCACAGTGATACCATCCGCGCCCGCACGTTCAGCAATCTCGGCCGCATGCACAGGATCAGGGTATTTGGTGCCACGTGCATTACGAACGGTGGCGACGTGGTCAATGTTGACGCCCAGATAAATGGTATTCATTGCGTTAATTTCCTTGTTCTTAACGAAAATAGCTCTCTGCTTTTTAGAGGCTTGGAGCCAAGATAAGGCTTGAGTGCCAGCCGTGTAAAGCGCTTCGCCGCTTTTAGCTGATCTGCCGTGGAGAATTGTCGGGTTGCCAATGCGTTCAAATCGCTGCCAGTGAACGTCAGATTATTGCTTTTCATCAATGACGCTACAAAACCAAGCTGCTCTCGAAAAATATATGTCATGTTCTCATCGACAGGCTCACCGCTACCAGCACAGTTGAGAAAATCAACGCCATACCCCAATGAATCGAGTAAGGCTAATTCGAAGCGGCGCAAAGCAGGTTCTGGGTTGGCGTGCTGCGCCAACTCTGTCAACGCGGTCACGTAATCGAAAAACAGCTGATGGTAACCCGTTTCAGGTTCAACAACGCGGCTCAATATTTCATTGAGGTAAAAACCGGAGAACAAAGCATTACCAGCAAGGGGAATAGCGAGGCCCATCGCTTCCGCATGGCGAAGCGTACGCATTTCACCGCGACCGGACCATTTCATCAATAAGGGAGTAAAAGGTTGGAGTGCGCCCTTAAGGGGAGAGCGCTTACCACGGGCGCCTTTTGCCATTATGCTGACACGCCCGTGGGTTTCGCTAAATACATCTAGGATCAGGCTGGTCTCACTATAAGGTCGTGAGTGCAGAACAAAGCAGCGCTGCAAGCCTTCCATATCGCTCCTGATGTGTTTTAGTGGTGATTAAAGATCGTCGATGTAGCCAAGACTGCGCAAGGCGCGCTCGTCATCTGCCCAGTTCGATTTCACTTTCACCCAAAGCTCAAGGTAAACCTTACGCTCAAACAGTCCTTCCATATCCAGACGGGCTTCGCGGCCGATGGTTTTGATTTTATCGCCACCTTTGCCGATCACCATTTTCTTCTGGCTATTTCGCTCAACCAAGATAAGCCCGTTGATTTCAAAACCATCTGTCGCAGGATTGTAATCAAAACGCTCGATTTCCACAGTGACCGAGTATGGCAATTCATCGCCCGTAAAACGCATCAGCTTTTCACGGATAATTTCAGATGCCATAAATCGCTGTGAACGGTCGGTCACGTACTCTTCAGGGAAGTACCACTCGCCTTCTGGCAAGTGCTTACGAACCAGTTTTTCTACCGCATCAATATTGGTACCGCTCTTGGCAGACACGGGGATCATATCCACGAAATCCATCTTTTCGCTTAGTGCCTGAAGGTGCGGGAACAACTCGCCTTTTTCTTTAACGTTGTCGACTTTGTTGATAAGCAGAACGGTCGGTAATTCCGATTTCTTCAGCTTATTCAATACCATCTCATCATCGGCAGTCCACTGGGTACCATCAACAAGGAAAAGTACCAGTTCAACATCGGTCAGAGAACTCGCCGCAGCGCGGTTCATCAGGCGGTTAATGGTACGCTTCTCTTCAATGTGAAGTCCTGGCGTATCCACGTACACAGCTTGATAACCATCACGCGTATCGACACCCATAATGCGGTGACGTGTGGTTTGTGGTTTGCGCGAGGTAATAGACAGCTTCTGGCCAACCAAACGGTTGAGAAGCGTGGATTTGCCCACATTAGGGCGACCTACAATGGCAATAAAGCCACAGTGGTGGATTTGCAGTGTGTCAGTCATGAGTCCAGCTTTTGCAATGCGAGTTCGGCAGCCGCTTGCTCAGCCTTGCGACGACTGCTGCCTTTACCTACTACAGGTCGTTCCAGACCTGCTACTTCACACTCAACCGTAAATTGCTGGTTGTGTGCTTCACCGTGCACCTTAGTTACATTATAGGCAGGCAGCGGCTTTCGACGTCCTTGCAGGAATTCCTGCAAACGTGTCTTTGGATCTTTCTGGTTCACACCCGGCATAATGGTATCAAGGCGTTGCTTGTACCAAGCCAGTATCGTCCCACGTACCGTTTCCAGATCGCTGTCGAGATAGATAGCACCAATGATCGCTTCTACAGCATCCGCCAAAATAGAGTCACGGCGGAAACCACCACTTTTCAACTCTCCTGGACCTAACTGCAGCACATCACCTAGTTCAAACTCGCGGCCCAATTCGGCCAGCGTGTTGCCACGAACTAAGGTTGCACGCATGCGGCTCATGTCGCCTTCATCAACGTTCGGGAAACGATGGTAGAGATCGTCAGCAACAACGAAACTCAAAATAGAATCGCCCAGAAACTCCAAACGCTCATTGTGTTTTCCACTGGCGCTTCGGTGTGTCAGGGCGAGACTAAGAAACGCCGCATCGTTAAATTCATAACTGATACGACGTTGTAATCTATTTGTAGGTGTTGTCATGTCTTTCCAAGTTAATCAATGCCACCGATACGATCAAATCGCACGCCGACAGGTACCCAAGACGGCAGGAAGCTGTCGCCTTGTTCGTCAAATTCGAAACTGATCCAGATAGCAACGGCTTTACCTACCAGATTGGCTTCAGGCACAAAACCCCAGAAGCGGCTGTCTTTACTGTTGTCACGGTTATCGCCCATGACAAAGTACTGACCGTCTGGCACGATCCATTCACCTAAGCCTGGTGTCGGATAGTACTGACCGGTTTGGTTTGGCATGTAAGGGTTCACCAATATTTGGTGAGGCTCTTCACCCAAGCGTTCTTGCGCTTGGATAAGGTTCACGCCACGTTGAGTGAATTCACTTTTGTGAACATCATCAATCGGCACCAGTTCACAAACAGACTCGCCTTGCTTTTGAATACACAGACGTTTCTCTTCACTGTAGCGAACCGTATCGCCCGGCATGCCCACCACGCGCTTGATATAATCAATGCTCGGCTGTGGTGGGTATTTGAACACCACCACATCGCCGCGCTCTGGTTTCCCCGTTTCCACCAATTGATGGCGGAAAACAGGATCTTTCAAGCCGTATGCGTATTTCTCAACCAGAATAAAATCGCCCACCAACAAAGTTGGCATCATTGAGCCTGACGGGATTTGGAATGGCTCGTAAATAAACGAGCGCAAAACCAACACCAGACCAATGACAGGGAACACAGACGCGAAGGTTTCCACCCAGCTTGGCTGAGGGGCAATCTGGGCCACCTGCTCCGCACTTATCTCGCTGCTATCTAGATTGAGCGTCTCTGCCGCTTTTTGCTGACGCCTAGGCGCCCATCTGAATGTATCCAATGCCCAAATAATCCCTGTAAACAGGGTAATAAGCACCAGAATCAGCGAGAAAGTATTAGCCATTATGTTCCCTTAAAATCCTTTTATTACTTGTCTTTGCCTACGTGCAGAATGGCAAGGAAGGCTTCTTGAGGCAGTTCAACGTTACCGATCTGCTTCATGCGCTTCTTGCCGTCTTTCTGTTTCTGCAGCAGTTTCTTCTTACGGCTGATATCGCCACCGTAACACTTAGCGGTTACGTTTTTACGCAGCTGTTTCACCGTCGAACGCGCAATGATGTGAGTGCCAATCGCCGCTTGAATTGCAATATCAAATTGCTGACGCGGGATGAACTCTTTCATCTTCTCAACCAAATCACGACCACGTGTTTGAGCATGATCTTTGTGCGTGATGATGGCCAATGCATCCACGTTATCGCCGTTAAGCAATACGTCTACACGCACCATGTTTGACTCTTGGTAACACTGGAAGTTGTAATCCAGTGATGCATAACCGCGTGAGGTTGATTTCAAACGGTCAAAGAAGTCGAGAACCACTTCCGCCATGGGAATGTCATACGTCAGCGCTACTTGGTTACCGTGGTAAACCATGTCTACCTGCGTACCACGCTTCTCAATACACAAGGTAATCACGTTACCGAGGTATTCTGATGGCACCAAGATATGACAACGGGCAACGGGTTCACCCATGATCTCTACGTCGTTCGTCGCCGGCAGCTTCGCTGGGCTATCGACATAGATAACATCACCGTTGGTCTTCTTCACTTCATACACTACGGTTGGTGCAGTAGTGATCAAATCAAGGTTGTATTC
>NZ_JBGONO010000040.1:0-25576 GCF_041439165.1 Enterovibrio sp. FF113
CCTCCGACCGCCTGGTTCGTAGCCAGGTACTCTATCCAGCTGAGCTACACGCGCAATACTTCTCAATTTGAAAAATGGTTTTCTTTGCTAGAGAAAACGTGTTGATTGTCATTTCTAACCACCAACAAAATAATGGCGGTGAAGGAGGGATTCGAACCCTCGATACGGGATAAACCGTATACTCCCTTAGCAGGGGAGCGCCTTCAGCCTCTCGGCCACCTCACCGTCTTGCGGAGGCACATATTACTTTGAGACGAAAATATGTCAAACACTTTATCTGGAAAAAGCTGCAAACACGGTGCGTTTGCACACTTCTCCGCCAGTCGCGCTGTTCGGTGAACACAAAAGCATCCATTTGCGTTTTAAATGAACAACCTGCCTTTAGCAAAAAGGCCGATGAAATAATCGGCCTTTTGTAAATACGACTGCGTTAAGCTTAGAAATTACCAGTGGTCGGCGTTGGATTGCCTTTTTCAGCCTGAATACGCATGTAGATCTCTTCACGGTGAACAGATACTTCTTTAGGCGCGTTCACACCGATACGTACTTGGTTACCTTTAACACCCAGTACAGTTACTGTAACTTCATCACCAATCATCAGCGTTTCACCAACGCGACGAGTCAAAATCAGCATTCTTCTACTCCTTGAGTAATTACAACTTTCTTCTTAGTTGAGTGTTTGGTCTTCTTACTGCACGAAGCAAACTCACGCGGCAGCTCAAGCTCCGAGATGGACAATCAACATCTTCCTTCCTTGCGAGCATCCTTTACAGGCAACCGAAACAGCTATACAGCGCCTTTACGGTTTTTCAATATGGCTTATTTCTCTGACCAACTCCAGTTTGCCAATGAGAATTTAGCGATCGAATCCAGACATTGTGACTCCTGTGCACAGAAGTTCACCTTGTAAGATACTGCACAGCAAAGAAAGTTCGCCCTCTCGGAACAAAATTCCGATGTATAAGACTTTACTTAAAAGCCTCACCTACTTTAAGGCGATGCACTATACAGAGTTCAAATAAAAGTGCAAAGAATAAACTGTACAAATAATAGGGACAAAAAAGGCTTCCAAGGGAAGCCTTTCTTTACACAGATTTTACAGTGCTTATATGCCTTACAGACGCTCTGTCAGCCACGGCGTAACCGTGTCTAGCGCATCAGGCAACGCCGCAACATCCGTACCGCCGGCTTGTGCCATATCTGGGCGACCACCGCCTTTGCCACCGACTTGCTGAGCAACCATATTGACCAACTCACCCGCTTTGACTTTGCCTACCAAGTCTTTGGTAACACCGGCAATCAGACCGACTTTGTCATCAGCGACATTGCCAAGGAACACAACACCACTGCCCATTTGGTTTTTCAGATCATCAACCATGGTGCGTAGTGCTTTGTTATCCGCGCCATCCAACTTACAGATCAACACTTTGATACCATTGATATCTTTTACATTGTTGATCAAGCTTGCGCTTTCTTGCGCGGCCAGTTTTTCTTTCAGTTGTTGGATCTCTTTTTCCAGTGCTTTCGCACGGGTTTGAGAGTCGCTCACTTTCTGAGTGAACTCCTGCTGCTGGCGATAAAAGGCGTCTTCTGCTCCTTTACCCGTTACCGCTTCAATACGGCGCACGCCTGCTGCAATGCCACCTTCAGAGGTAATTTTCAGCATACCGATATCACCGGTACGATTGGCGTGTGTGCCACCGCAAAGTTCGATAGAAAAATCGCCCATGCTCAGGACACGAACCTGCTCATCATATTTCTCGCCGAACAGTGCCATTGCGCCTTTTGCTTTCGCAGACTCAATATCCATCAACTCAGTGCTAACGTCATGGTTACGACGGATTTGCTCGTTAACCAGCGCTTCTACCGTTCGTAGTTCTTCTGGCTTCACTGCTTCTAGGTGAGAGAAATCAAAACGCAGACCTTCAGCGCGAACCAGAGAGCCTTTCTGCTGCACATGGTCACCAAGTACGATACGTAGTGCTTCGTGAAGGAGGTGCGTTGCTGAGTGATTGAGTGCAATCGCCTGACGGCGTTCTGCGTTTACTTTTGCTTCAACGCTATCACCAACCGTCAGCACGCCATCAACAAGCTTACCGCGATGGCCAATTGCTGCGCCGAACTTCTGCGTATCAAGCACTTCAAACTTGCCAGCATCTGTCATCAGGAAGCCTGCATCACCACTTTGACCGCCCGATTCTGCATAGAATGGTGTTTGGTCAAGAACGATCACAGCTTCATCGGCATTTGCCAGCGTGTCCGTTGCCAAGCCATCAACAAAGATGTCAGTGATCAAGCCACGGCCTTCTGTTTCACCATAACCGGTGAACGCAGAATCGCTTTCAATTTTAATAACCGCGTTATAGTCGGTTCCAAACTGGCCAGCTTCACGTGCACGTTGACGTTGCGCTTCCATCGCAGCTTCAAAGCCTTCTTCATCGATGGTTAGACCGCGCTCACGCGCAACATCGTTGGTTAAGTCAGCAGGGAAGCCATAGGTATCGTAAAGCTTGAATACCGTTTCGCCATCAAGAACATCGCCTTTCAAGCCTTCTAGTGCATCGTCCAAAATCGCCATACCGCGATCCAGTGTGCGACCGAAGTTTTCTTCTTCAATCTTCAGGACTTTCTCAACCAAAGCTTGTTGCTTCTTCAACTCTTCTCCTGCGGTGCCCATGATCTCAGCCAAAGGACCCACTAGCTTGAAGAAGAATGCGTCTTTCGCGCCTAGCTTGTTACCGTGACGAACAGCGCGACGGATGATTCGACGCAACACATAGCCGCGGCCTTCGTTTGATGGCATCACACCATCAACAATCAAAAACGCACATGAACGAATGTGGTCCGCCACAACGCGTAGAGACTGGTTAGACAAATCTTCATAACCAATCACATCTGCCGCTGATTTGATCAACGTTTGGAAGATGTCGATTTCATAGTTTGAGTGAACGCCCTGCATGATCGCAGCGATACGCTCAATACCCATACCTGTATCTACAGATGGTTTTGGCAGTGGCTCCATCGTGCCATCAGCATGACGGTTAAACTGCATGAATACGTTGTTCCAAATCTCGATAAAACGGTCACCATCTTCTTCCGGTGAGCCCGGAGGACCGCCCCAGATATGATCGCCGTGATCGTAGAAAATTTCAGTACATGGGCCGCAAGGACCGGTATCGCCCATTTGCCAGAAGTTATCTGACTCAAACGCTTTACCGCCTTCCTTGTCACCAATACGTACGATGCGATCCGCTGGGATACCGATATTCTCGTTCCAGAGTGCGAATGCTTCGTCATCTGTTTCGTATATCGTTACCATCAAGCGATCTTTAGGTAGCTTCAGAACATCAGTCAGAAACTCCCAGGCGTAACCAATCGCGTCTTCTTTGAAATAGTCACCAAAGCTGAAGTTACCCAGCATTTCAAAAAACGTGTGGTGACGGGCAGTGAAGCCGACATTTTCCAGGTCATTATGCTTACCACCTGCACGTACACAGCGTTGTGATGACGTGGCACGCGTATAGGCGCGCTTTTCTGCGCCAAGGAAGCAATCTTTAAACTGGTTCATACCTGCGTTTGTAAACAACAGCGTTGGGTCGTTTGCAGGTACAAGCGATGAGCTAGGCACGATGGTGTGCCCTTTGCTTTCAAAGAATTGGAGAAACGCTGTGCGAACCTCGTCGGTGCTCATGTACATTGGCTAATCCTGAAATTGGAGTTGTGGTAGTAACTAAATCGCCGTTAACAGCGAAATTACCAGAGTCAATTGCTGCTTATTGTAAACAACCTAACCTGTGGCGAAAAGAGGCAGAAACAAGATAGCTCGCAGTGCGAGTGAAGAATGAGGGGGTTTTAACTTTCTTTTGAGAATGCGTAGTTGATTTGATCGAAGCTAAAACCGCGACTTTGTAGATATCGGGTCCACTTTGCACGCTGTTTAAAATCAACATCGGGGAAAAAACCGTCTAGATCAGCAAAGCGACGAATCGCGAGTTCTTTCGCTAACTCATACCAGTCATGTTGTTGATTTTCTTGCGCTGCTTCTAGCATAGGCGTGGTGATACCTTTACGTTTGGCATCAAAGCAAATGCGTTGCCAGCCATGTCCTTTTGCCACACCATGGCGTAGCGTCGCTTCGGCAAAACGCTTGTCATCTAGCCAACCATGGTAATGGCAATGCTCGATGGCAATATCTATGTCTTCTGGTGGGCACTGTTTCTTCGCCAATTTTTGGCGAAGCTCCAGTTCAGAATGATCACGGCGGGCAAGCATGCCCACCGCTAATTCTCTGGCGCTTAGACTCAGAATGCTTCGCCTTCTGGTTGCTTAGCATCTTCTTTTGCGCTTTCTTCTTTACCATTGCTCAGCAACATTGCACGCAGCTTTTTATCTAGCTCTTCAGCAAGGTGTGAGTTCTCTTTTAGGTATTTACAAGAATTCGACTTACCTTGACCAATCTTGTCGCCGTTGTAGCTATACCATGCACCTGCTTTCTCAACCAGCTTGTGCTTAACGCCCAAGTCGATCAGTTCGCCATAAAGGTTGATACCTTCGCCGTACATAATTTGGAATTCAGCTTGTTTAAACGGTGCTGCAATCTTGTTCTTCACGACTTTTACGCGGGTGTCATTACCAACAATCTCGTCGCCTTCTTTGATAGAGCCAATACGGCGGATATCAAGACGAACAGATGCATAAAATTTCAGTGCGTTACCACCTGTCGTGGTTTCTGGGTTGCCAAACATCACACCAATCTTCATACGAATCTGGTTGATGAAAATCATCAAGGTGTTGCTGTTTTTGATGTTAGCAGTCAGCTTACGCATGGCTTGAGAAAGCATACGCGCTTGCAGACCCATGTGAGAGTCACCCATTTCGCCTTCGATTTCAGCTTTAGGCGTCAATGCAGCAACGGAGTCAATGATGATAACGTCAACAGCGCCTGAGCGAGTCAATGCATCAGCAATTTCCAGCGCCTGCTCACCGGTATCTGGTTGTGAAACCAAAAGGTTATCGATATCTACACCTAACTTGCCCGCATAGACAGGGTCAAGCGCATGCTCTGCATCGATAAATGCACAAGTCTTACCAATTTTCTGCGCTTCCGCCACGACTTGCAGCGTCAACGTTGTTTTACCTGAAGACTCAGGACCGTAGATTTCAACAATACGACCGAACGGCAAGCCACCCGCTCCCAGCGCGATATCCAGTGACAATGAACCGGTTGATACGGTATCAATATCCATGGTGCGATCGTCGCCTAGGCGCATGATCGATCCTTTACCAAATTGTTTCTCGATCTGGCCTAGGGCCGCGGCTAATGCCTTCTGTTTGTTGTCGTCCATTTGATTCTCCAACGGAAGCAATATTCGTTCAGATAACTGTTCGCTAATGAGGCTAAGTATACTGTCCATTTATACAGTGTCTAGCCCTGTGTAAACTTTTTCTTTGCTTTCGTGTCGCGTCTCTTATTTTTCTGCTTCTAGGTAACTGAGCAAACGGCACAAACTGTGGGCGATAGTGTTTCTACGAATGTCATAGCGTGTTCCGTCAAACAAACAAGTCTCCGTTACCACCCCTTTCTTGGTTGCCCAACCAAAACACACCATGCCAACAGGCTTCTCGTCACTGCCACCTGTTGGCCCGGCTATCCCCGTAACCGCGAGTGCGAAATCAGCACTTGCGGCCTTTAGCGCTCCTTCTGCCATTTGAGCGGCAACCTCTTCACTCACTGCACCATGGGCGACCAGCGTCTCTTGCGACACGCCTACCATGTCATGTTTCGCGTCATTGCTATAAGTGACAAACGCGCGCTCAAACCACGCAGAACTACCCGCAATCTCTGTCAGCATGTAAGCAATACCACCGCCTGTGCATGACTCTGCAGTGGTCACCGTCTGTTGGTTATCATTAAGCCGTTCACCAATTTGTGTCGCCAATTTCACTAACTGTTCCATGCTTCCCTCTGACGGTCATATTTTTCATCATCTTCCAGTCATCGCGATATCGATACTTTACCCTTTCACCGCGATTCACGTATCCTTGTTCCCTTCTCTTACCTTTGTAATTTTGCAGGCCAGAACGTGACAGTACAAGCACTCGCTACTCACACGCCAATGATGCATCAGCACTGAAAGCCTTCAAACAAAGGGCTGAGAAGATATCAGCCCTATTTCCTACACCATTTCCTACACTGTCAAGCAACGCTTAGTTAAGTCCAGTTAGTCCATTGATTAGTGTTATATCCCCATACCTATATATATAGTTATACAGTGTAAGTAGATGTAGCTAACGTCTTACTATCTGTAATGGCTATCTATTAGGTGCGGACAGGCTCCGCCAACTAGACTTCGTCCCTTTTACCCTATATTCGAATACCACTTGATCTGAAGTAATTGAATCAAGAAAAAGCAATGATTCTGCGACGTGAGTCGGTTTACCTCGCATCTTTTTGGTCACCAACTTTTCGCGGCGTTCGCACCAATAGTCCACGCATGTAGCCCAAACAACTTTGAGTACATAGCTCACAGCTGCTACCTCCTCTCCCGCTTTCACCGACTTCAGATAAACAGGTCTCGCTATGCGCCCCTTCCACATTTTTATGTCGTGGCTTTTACGAAACGAACTCCTGATAGCTCCCTCTGTCTTTTCGCATGCAGGCATGAGTAGATGAAAGTGAGGAACCCAGCTATCTATATGACTGTGATAATCGACCTCAAAAGTGCCGATAAGAGGTAAATAAACATCGGATCTTTCTAACTGCTTGCGAAGCTTGTCTTTTAGCTTTTTGATGTTCAATTCATCAAGCGAGCTGCCATGGATGACATCGCTGTAACATACCAGAGTAATAAGCTTGTATGGCTTTCCCTCCATTTCTTTGACTAAGCGATCGACAGCTTTCATGCGAACATCTCGTACACATCGCTTACAAGCCAGAGAACCACAAAAATCTGTAGAATCACTCAAGCAACCTTCAAGTTTATCCGCGAGGTACAGAGCTTGTGGAAAATGCTTTGGTGATATCCTCAATAGCTTGCTTCTACAGCGATTCTCCATGTCACAATTTTGTGGGCGCTCGAATCCTTCCATATCAACTAAACGACAAAGCGTCCTGACATATCTTTCCTTCCCCATCGTTATGCCTCCCAGGCTGCGGAGATACACGAAGATGCGTTTACACGTTCGCGCGATCCCAGCCAAGCATCAACTTCACTCGATCGCCAGCCAACTGATCTCTTGCCAGAAATGCTCACTTGCGATGGAAAATCTTCACTCTTTATCATTCGATACAATGTAGATTTAGAGATCCCACAAATAATCAGTACGTCCTTTCGCTTTAGTAGTCTTTCAGTAATCACGAACTTGCTCCTAGTAATGAGTTCGTGAGCTGATTTACAGTTTTCGAAATTAACTATTTCCAGCGCCGATAAAACGCACGCCTCACAGAGAAAGCATCCTGTCTATCGTAAGTTCTCACTTTCAAAAACATTTAATAAGTGACATATTATCAAACACATACAACAGGATTTTTGTGAGGCGTGCGTATGCTTTTAGCGCACGCCTCACATATGAAAAATAGGAAAAGCTCTCCCATGGCTATGTCAGCAAATGAAAGACGAGAAAAAACAGATAAGAGAAGGAAGAGATCTGGATTGAAAACAGTGAGACTCTACATGACGGAGAGCGACAAGCAGGTACTCATCAATTTGGCGAAAGAAGTTGGCTTTTCCAAACCATCAGGCGAGGATTTGTCGAGTGTTGTATGTGCGGTAGTTCGACAAGAGTTGAGCAATGGGCATGATGTCTGTCTGAATAGTGACTCTCTTTATCTAACAAAATTACGAGACATCATCCTACATAGAAAGAAACTCAAGATAAGTGGAAAAAACTCCGATGTGAGGATAGCTAGTTTTCTCACAAAAAGTGATTATAAACTACCTAAACAAATACAAGACTATGGTATTGAAGACTGGAATCCTTGCGCCATTAGATTAATGTGCAACAACAATTGGTTTAAAGACAACCTTATTGGTGAATTCACTTTTGATGACGATTAAAACCAAAGTATAAAACATGTAAAAATCGAACCGACCAAATTTTCCAATAATGAAAAATCGAGAAAGGTGTCTAGCTCTCGACACCTTTCCCCTATATTAACTATTCTTTTTCTTCCTTTCGATAACGTTAGGAATTTTGAAGACTGAGCCATCACCATTATCGTAGTGAAAAAAGCCCCAGCGTTTATTAGGATCAAGAATGTCAACTTTACACAAGTGATGACTTCTAGGTGATATTGTCGAAGAGAAGAGATTATAGTTTAGCTCTTCGGTATTTATTTCAACTATAAGACCAGAAAAATCCAAATCATAACAACCCTCGAGAATTTTATGTTTATTGTCAGGGAAGTTATCTTTATATATTTCATTATACCTTGGCTGGAAGTATCTAATCAACGCTGCCTCCACCAAACATATTTGCTCTCGCTCTGAAAGATGATTCCGCAAGATATCTCTAAATCTGTTCATATCCCTATAGTCAGATATGACATTTTTAGCCCTCCCATCCAACTGGGTTATTACTCTATATGATTCATATTCAAAAGTTAGTACTTGAACCTCATAATCCGGCGATTCATATTGAGCTTGAGCCAAAATTTTCTGTAATGTTGAATGACTCTTCAAGCGGTCAAACGCGGTTCTTGTCCCATCTCCAAATGCTTGGCCAACATACAGTACTTCAATATCACTTAGCTCAGAATTTACAACGTGCCATTCTGTCCTAAAAGCTAAAACACTTGCAGGGAGATATCTGACTTCTTGTCCATTTCCATCTACTGTTATCACTTGTCGATAGGGGTAGTTTGAAAGTTTCAACTCAACTGCACCATCTAATAGTGGAAATTCAATTGAAAACTCCCTCTCTCTTGATACACCTTCTATACGATAGATTATTTTTCCAGATAAAATCCCGTCTTCATATTTAAATGAATCTTTGCAATAAGATATAACTGGCGCTTTACCTATCAGATAAATATGACAATTATCAGCAATTTCTTTCTCTTGCTGTCTCATCGTTCCGCCTGTCATAAACTGGCTAGCTGATGTTAAAAGCCATCTTGCTGAACATAGATTCACAGCAAACTCAGATAAATATTGCCTTTTTGGCACTTCCATATACCTTATAATGTTATCGAACATGTGGAAATCAAGAAAGCGCTTTAAAAGCACTCCCCGAAATTTTATAATTATTTGCTTTTCAGATCCAAACCAGAAGCACTAGACACTTCGGTTAACGGCTTACTTTCCTGACCTTCTAACTTACTTTCAACTCTCACGTCATGTTCTTGGCTTGTAACAATAACCTCGTCTTCTTGAGGAATCTTACTCGTAAACACTTCCAAGCCATTGAGATTATTGACTTTCTCAGTCTCGATATCGCGTTCAACATTAGAGCCGGCAGAAGAACAGTAAAGTATAGATACAGCAATCAAGATAACTAAATTCGTTATAATCCACATTAATATGTAACGATTTCTTTTCTTATTGATATATAACCTTTCTTTAAGGCTGACAGTTTCAACATCAATAATCTTATCAAGATCAGCTTTATCCAAGAGGTCTTTATAACGACCTCTAATGTCAGAGTATTTCTCTATAAGCCTATTTCTGTCAGAGTTAATCTCCATTACAGATATCAATAAGTATATGAACGATATAACTATTAAAAGCAGGCTTACCACATAAACTTCGAAACCAAACACCCCAGACAAAGTTCCCTTATTTACCACTCGCAACAAGAACACTGTTATGAAAAATGTTGTAAATGTCCACAGGCCTGTTTTGAACATCGAGAACATGCTTTTTGTCATATCCAAAGCTTTATCTGATTGGCTTTGTAAGAAATCAGAAATCTTGTTTTTAATCTCAATGTACTGTTTTACATTGTCCTTGAGATACAGGTCATAACCAGATTTAACCGAATCAGATGTGCCACATTCAATTGATAATATACACTCACCATTCAAATGAATAGATATGATATTTCTGGCTAGGCCAATCTTATCAGTGTAATTCCCTTCTAAATATGTCCATTCATAAATTCGACTCAACTCGCTAGAGTCATGCTCCATTAAATCACTAAAATCGACACTTCCTGAAAGTAACTTATAACCTTTTAATCTATACTTTATAGTATCGCCGGAAATAGATGAAAAATCAGACAAATACACAATCAAAAAGGAGTTAAACAATCCATTAAAAAAGTTTTTTAATTGTTTGTTTTTATCGCAACAAACCTTAAAATCATTCGGTATAAAATTAAATTGAGCAGCATTAGCAAAATGCCCACACTTATCTCTTTTTTCAACCTTTCCTAATTTATCAAGTTTACATGATTCTGATGTAATCGCATCAGACTTACCATTTACATTGGGGAATACCGAGTTAAAACAAATAGATTCGGTTGTAAAAGGTTCGGTATCCTCCCATACATCAACAGAGAAGGGAGTCGATAAATCAAACTTACTCCAAGCTTCCAGATTCTCTTGCAAACTTAGAGAGTCAATATGCTCAACAAACACTGATAAGTCGAAGATATTAAGATTAACAGATTCTTCTTTGTCAATTCTTATCTCAATATCTACATCACCCTCTAAATATACCAACTCGTCAACTATCAAACCTACCTTTTCGTCCAGAGACCCAAGGTTATCTGATGAGATTCTTATTGGATTATTATCGTAAACAGTGATAACTACACTGACACCCGATTGATTCAAACGGGTTAAATGAATTTCCAATGTTTCTTTCAGGCGATCTAGAGGCGCAGACGACAGAAAAGTATACTTAGCCTCATAAAGACAAAAATTGTCTTTAATACTAAGCTTTGTCACCTTACCAAATGGCTCGAGAATCTGCCTGACAATCGACATTATTCGATCTCAGAGGCATTAAATTCCTCATACCCACTATCAGTGTATATTTTTATAAACTTACCTTTTTCATCCATGCTTGCAGATATCCTTGATTTCAAATCATCTATTTCCCCGTTGATTCTCAGCTCAAAGTTATTATCTAGCATAACTTTTCTAACGATTCGCGCTTTAATCACGTTAGGCTCTAAATCAAACTGAGTATCAAATGGCTTGGGTGATGTATGTGGAAGTTTTTCAAAACTTTCGACAAACGTATCAAACTTCTCTTTAAACTCTTTCGTTTCTGGCTTGTGCGCCTTGACTTTCGCTACCAGTTCATCGTAAGCGAGCGAGTCTTCATTCCTAAAATGGTTGATTATATCGTTTCTAAGAAACCAAAAATCCACTGGCGATACTTTTTTCACTTCCTTAGTAAGCAAGTTATCTATTGCTGAAAAAGCGTTTTTTGTATTTGTTTCAGAGTCTTTTAGTTGCTCTGCAACCAAAAATGACAAATACCAGTATTCGGTTATTTTGGCTTTACTATCTGAAACAATAACCTCATGAACTTCATGCTCGGCATTAAACGATACGACTGCCGCTTTCTGTAACCGATTCTTTGATGTTGGTAAACCCGATTTCAATGATAGGTTAACTTCATCTAGATAGTCACTGTTGTCGATCTTAATGAGTACAAATTTCAAACAGTCGTCATGTTTGATTTTTAGTTGCAATAACCCGCCAGCTTTGACATTGGTCATTTGTTTAATTTTGTCCTGAACAGTAAGTTCAACATCATGCAGCTTTGTTGCGATTTTGTTTGACTTTTCCTTCCAATCTTCACCTTTTGACAATGCTACAAGTGAAGCAGCAACAAGCTCATCTAAGTCTTTAAATCCAAAAAAACGACTGCGTGGACTTTCCAACAGCTCCTTCAAAACAAGCTCGGTGTAGGCCTTTAGTCCTTCCGCAGTGCCATCGAGTGCCATAGGAACCGGACAGTCAAAATTCACATCTAATTTATGCAACGAATACTCAAGAACTTCCAAATTTTCCATTTAACCACAACCTACAAACTGATAATGACACTGAAAAAAGGCACAAATGAACCTTAATGCAGTGAAATTATGCACATAATGATTATGGAAAGATAGAAAGACAGCACAATCAAAATGCCTAATGCATTGTATTTTTGAGTCTCGAATGGGTTCTAGAGCTTACCTAATATCATGTGTTCATACATCCATTCAATCCTTAGTGTTATATCAATGGCTCAAAAAACCAACAGCGCAAGTTCATCTAGATAATCAGCCCACTTCTGCAACCATGCTTTACTCTCTTCCTCATATTTGTGAACGTTATAAACCCCTGCAACACCACCAAGCTCATGACCCAGAATGGTCTCAGCAACGTCATGCGGACAGCCAAGGGCTGATAGCTTTGTCCTTACTGTTCTTCTCAAGTCGTGTGCTGTCCAAGGCTCTAAATCAATCATCCAGCCTTTCTCTCTTAGCTGCCATGCCTGTTCGCTCATTTGCTTTTGCTGAATCGGGTTACCTGTTCTTTGCGATGGGAAGAGATATTTATCAGTGGTGACTCTTAAGCCTTTTAGGAATTCAATGGCTTGACGAGAGAGCTGTACGTTACGCCCTTTCCCGTTTTTTGATGTTTTTAACCTATAGACCCCTCTATCTAAGTCGATATCGTCCCATGACGCGATACAGAGCTCTCCAGTACGGCATCCAGTCCATAGTGCTAACCGAAGAATGCCTTTGTGGTGTGTACTGAATTTAGAGCGGGGTAACCAGTCCAGAAGTTGTTTCAATTCGTCATCATCAAGCACTCGTTGACGTTTGTTACTTGTTAACTTGTATCTTGCCAGTTTTAAGCTTTTTTTGGCTGTGATGCACGGGTTAGCGAAGTCTTCTGGCAGATATCCCATTCCTATCGAGAAGTCATAAGCAAGCGATAATTCACCTAAGAATCTACCCGCTTGGACGCGAGAGTTTCTATCCTCGATGATTTGCTTCACTAACTGCGTTACTTGTGAAGGAAGTAGGGATAGCGCACTTTTCACACCAAATTCAGGTGTTATATCTTTTTCTAAAGTTCGAATAGCTTCGCGACGTCTACTGTCACTTATTGAGTCATCTCCTTTTGAGCTTGCTCTGCGCTCGATACTTTCAGATAGGTAATACCTAGCAACATCACGAATCGTTATGCTGTCAAAAGTAGATTCAGCATCGATTTCATTCTGTTTTCGTTCATTTTTCCGTTTTTCAGCAGGGCATACACCTTGAGCTCTAATAGCCTTCAGTTCCTCAAGCTCTACATATGCTTTTGCTAAGGTTAGTTGCGGGTAAGTTCCAATTTTTATCTGCTTTAGCTTCTTTGTCATCGGGTGTCTATATCTATAGATAAAGCTCTTTTTCCCTGTTTTACCTACATACACCCTCAGACCGATATGCTTACCAGTTCCAACAAGTTCTTTGTCACCTGCTTTCATTGTCTTGATTGATAGGTCACATAGTGATTTGCTACTCTCTCTGGTCATCCAGTGTCCTTGATTTACCCATAATCGATGCAGCCATAAGACAGATCTCTAAAGTATAGGAAATCATATAACCATTTTCTCACATTGGAGACAACCTATACTTTTCCCTATACTTAAGTATGGGATTTAGTGGGACAATCAGGGACAGAACGGGACAAAAATCAGGTAGCAGAAGCGCGACTATGCTCTGCAAAACAAGAACTTAAATACAGAGATCTAATGAAAGACAACGCTTCTACCACCACACACACACCGATGATGCAGCAATACCTTAGAATTAAGGCGCAGCATCCTGAAGAACTTCTTTTCTATCGTATGGGTGATTTCTACGAATTGTTCTTTGACGATGCCAAGCGAGCTTCTCAATTGCTCGATATATCACTGACCAAGCGTGGTGCCTCTGCTGGCGAACCTATTCCTATGGCTGGTGTTCCTTATCATTCTGTCGAAGGCTACCTCGCACGTCTGGTTCAGCTCGGAGAATCTGCAGCGATTTGTGAGCAAATCGGTGACCCAGCCACCAGCAAAGGGCCAGTTGATCGCCAAGTAGTGCGAATTATCACACCAGGCACCGTTTCTGATGAAGCCTTACTCAGCGAACGTGTTGATAATTTAGTTGCGTCTATCTTTGCCCACGGTGAGCGTTTTGGTTATGCCACGCTCGATATTACGTCAGGGCGTTTTCTATTAAGTGAGCCTGCGACAGAAGAAGAAATGCAGGCTGAACTTCAGCGTACCCGCCCCGCCGAATTACTCTATCCTGAAGATTTTTCGTTCCCCGCGCTGACCGCCATGTGCAAAGGCAGTCGTCGACGCCCAATTTGGGAGTTTGATGTCGAAACAGCTAAGCAGCAGCTTAATCAACAGTTTGGCACGCGAGATTTAATTGGCTTTGGCGTTGAAGACTGCTCACTGGGTCTCGCTGCTGCCGGTTGCTTAATGCAATACGTGAAAGACACGCAGCGCACCGCATTGCCGCATATTCGTGCTTTGGTCAAAGAGAACAAAGACCATACCGTTATTTTAGATGCTGCAACGCGCCGTAATCTCGAACTGACACAAAATTTATCAGGCGGCTTTGAAAATACCGTCGCATCCATACTAGACAAAACCACCACCCCGATGGGAAGTCGCTTGCTCAAACGCTGGCTGCACCAACCCATGCGTGACTTTGTCACCGTCAATGCTCGCCTTGATGCCATCACTGTTTTAAAAGATACCGGGATTTATTCTGATTTGGCAACGACGCTGCATCCTGTTGGAGATATGGAACGTATCCTGGCGCGCTTGGCGCTTCGGTCTGCTCGTCCACGTGATATGGCAAGACTACGCGGCGCATTGCAGCAATTGCCTGAAATTGAAACCTTGCTCACTGAAGTAGATGACTGTGCGATTGCACCGCTCAAAGCAGCAAGCGAGCCAATGCCCGATCTGGTTCAGTTATTGGTAGAAGCCGTTGTGGAAGCACCACCCGTTGTGATCCGTGATGGTGGTGTTATTGCCCCAGGATACAACGCAGAGCTTGATGAATGGCGCGAACTGGCGGACGGCGCAACTCGCTTTTTGGAAGAACTTGAACGCCGTGAACGTGAACAGCACAACATTGATACCCTCAAAGTCGGCTTCAATCAGGTTCATGGTTTCTTTATTCAGGTCAGCCGAGGTCAAAGCCATTTAGTGCCTCCGCACTATGTGCGCCGCCAAACGCTGAAAAATGCGGAGCGCTACATTATCCCTGAGTTAAAAGCGCATGAAGACAAAGTCCTCAATTCCAAGTCTAAAGCGTTAGCACTAGAGAAAAAGTTGTGGGAAGAGTTGTTCGACAAGCTGTTGCCGCATCTCGAAACGCTACAGCGCGTGTCTGATGCACTATCTACACTCGACGTGATGGCGAACCTTGCAGAGCGCGCAGAAACGCTAAATTATTGTCGCCCGACACTTACCGAAAAGCGTGGTATCGACATTGTTGGTGGTCGCCACCCTGTGGTTGAGCAGGTTTTAGATGCGCCGTTTATTGCAAACCCAACATCATTACGTCCCGATCGCCGCATGTTGATCATTACTGGCCCTAACATGGGCGGTAAATCAACGTACATGCGCCAAACAGCACTGATCACTCTCTTGGCACATATCGGCTCTTACGTGCCTGCAGAGGGCGTGACTCTTGGTCCTGTGGATCGTATTTTCACGCGTATTGGCGCGTCAGATGATCTGGCCTCTGGTCGCTCAACGTTCATGGTTGAGATGACCGAAACCGCAAACATCCTTCACAACGCCACCGAGAACAGCTTGGTATTGATGGATGAGATCGGTCGCGGCACCAGCACCTATGATGGCTTATCGCTCGCGTGGGCAAGTGCAGAATGGTTAGCTGAAAGGCTCAAAGCCATGACGTTATTCGCCACCCACTACTTCGAACTGACTGAGCTCTCAGGTCAAGTTGAAGGCTTGGTCAATGTTCACCTTGATGCGGTTGAACATGGTGATGAGATTGCCTTCATGCACGCCGTTCAAGAAGGCGCGGCAAGCAAGTCATATGGATTGGCGGTTGCTGGTCTTGCTGGCGTACCTAAAACCGTCATTCAGCGCGCGAAAAACAAACTTCGTCAATTAGAAGCAAGTGGGCATGAGGTAGTGACAGGTGAATCCGTTAAGCCAACATCTGCCGCTCAACTTTCGCTTCTTCCTGAGCTGAGCGAGACCGAAAAGGCGTTGGCGGATATCGAGCCCGATAACCTAACACCACGACAAGCACTCGACGCGCTTTATCGACTGAAAGCCCTTCTATAACCTGACGGGTAGGTATGGCGCCACCAGACACAAAAAAGCCCCAAACGGGGCTTTTAACTAAACACTTAGAAACGAGAAATAAGAAGAGAAGTGTTTAGTGCTCAGTATTGAACAAGGATTCAATGTTCAAACCTTGGTGAGTCAACATATCGCGCAGGCGACGTAAACCTTCCACTTGGATTTGACGCACACGTTCACGTGTCAATCCGATCTCACGACCAACATCTTCCAATGTTGATGCTTCATGACCCAGCAATCCAAAGCGGCGTGCTAACACTTCGCGTTGTTTCGGGTTCAATTCTTGCAGCCAATGAACGATAGACTTTTTCATGTCATCGTCTTGCGTGGTGGTTTCAGGACCGCCTTCTTTCTCATCAGGGATGATATCTAAAAGCGCTTTTTCTGAATCACCGCCGATAGGGTTATCGACTGAGCTGATACGCTCGTTAAGGCGCAACATACGGTTAACGTCTTCAACAGGCTTATCAAGTTGCAGTGCAATGTCTTCTGCTGTGGGCTCATGATCAAGTTTTTGTGCCAACTCACGTGCAGTACGTAGGTAGACATTTAGCTCTTTCACGACATGAATAGGCAGGCGAATAGTACGAGTCTGGTTCATTATCGCGCGTTCTATCGTCTGACGGATCCACCACGTTGCGTAAGTAGAGAAACGAAAACCACGTTCTGGATCGAACTTCTCAACCGCACGAATCAGTCCCAAGTTACCTTCTTCCACCAGATCCAGCAGAGCCAAACCGCGGTTAGAGTAACGACGAGAGATCTTAACCACCAAACGGAGGTTACTTTCGATCATACGTTTTCGAGCGGCTTCATCACCACGAAGTGCACGACGTGCGTACAGCACTTCCTCGTCTGCCGTTAGCAGAGGAGAGTAACCAATTTCGCTTAGATAAAGTTGAGTAGCATCCAATGCTTTAGAGGATGCAGAGAAGGATACCGACTCTTCAACGCTTTCAGCTTTTTCAGACTTTTCAGCTTCAGCGTCAGCATCAAGCTCTATTTGCTCGATTTCAGCTTCTTCAACGACCAAGTCATCGACTTTCTTTGCAGTATTATTCTGACCCATAGCGCCTCCCAATTTTGGCGTAGCAGCAAGACAGTACAGCAAAATCTGTCTCGGTTTACCGCTTCGGCAGATACCTTAACGGATTCACCGATTTTCCTTTGTAACGAATCTCGAAATGCAACCGGACACTGTTTGTACCAGAGCTGCCCATTGACGCTATTTTTTGCCCCTTCTTGACGCTCTGGCGTTCTGACACAAATATGCGGTCGTTGTGTGCATAAGCGCTTAAATAATCATCGTTATGTTTTATGATGATCAAATTCCCATAACCGCGTAGCGCATTGCCCGCATAAACCACCTTGCCGTCAGCAGAAGCACTGATGCTCTGCCCACGTTTACCTGCTATATCGACGCCTTTATTTCCAAGCTCTGAGCTGGAAAATCCCGAAACTACCCGTCCGCTCACTGGCCATTGCCAACTTATTGCTTTCGGTGCTCCTGACGACTTATTTGCAGATTTATCAACAGATGGTTTGTTTTTTGTTACAGGTCGACTGTACTCCTTCACTTTTTGCTGTTCAACATTTTTCTTATTTTGTGAACTAGACTCAGACTTTTTTTGCGAAGCGTATTTTTGTTTATCTTTGTCCGATTTAGCAGATGATCCTGTAGGTACAACTGGCGCCTTAGAAGCAACAACTGGCGCTGTCGCGACGACTGCTGGGGCGACAACTATCGGTGCAATAGGAATGTCGCTTTTCTTGCCATACGTAGGCGGGACGTACTTCTCCTGCCAGAGATTTAGTTTCTGACCAGGGAAAATAGTATAGGGGGACGTGAGCTTATTGGCGCTGATAATTTCTTTAACATCTCGGTCCGTGACATAAGCAATGTAGTACAAGGTATCGCCCTTCTGCACCTTGTAATAGCTGCCGCGGTAGCTTCCCCGCTCTACATCGCCATAGTCAGGACCCACACTCGAAACAGGTGCGGGGCTTGATATTGAGCACGCGGACAAAAATCCCAACACAGAAAGAAAAACCAGTATTTTCAACTGAATTGAAACCCCTTCCACAAATACTTACCTAAGCCAAATCACCAGCAACTAATGGGACAAAACGTACCGCTTCAATTGCTGTTGTTTCAAATTCATCACCAATACGGGTGACTTTGTAAAGCGTCTGATCGGTCTCGCCGACTGGCACGATAAGGGTTCCACCCTCTGCGAGCTGCTCGCAAAGCGCCCTAGGCATACTGGCTGCAGCCGCGGTAACAAGGATGGCATCAAACGGACCTTTACTTGCCCAACCTTCCCATCCATCACCATGTTTTGTTGATATATTGTAGAGCTCAAGCTGTTTAAAACGGCGCTTCGCGACCATTTGAAGCTGCTTAATTCGCTCCACGGAATAAACATGCTCAACCAGTTGCGCTAGCACACATGTCTGAAAGCCCGACCCCGTTCCTACTTCTAATACACGACTGTCATAATCCAGCGTTAAGAGCTCTGTCATCTTTGCCACAATATATGGCTGTGAAATCGTTTGACCAAAGCCTATCGGCAACGCGTTGTTGTCATAGGCTTGATGAGCCATTGCTTCAGAAACAAAGAGATGACGAGGCAAACGCTCAATAGCATTGAGCACACGTTGGTCTGCAATCCCTTGTTGTCGAAGTAGTTGAATAAGTGAATGCGAGTAATTCACCAATGTCACCTTTATTGTTCCGTTGCGTATGTTGCCCACTGAGACAGCGTATCCAGCGTATCATGCGCTGTTAGATCGACCTGTAAAGGCGTCAAAGAGACACATTTGTTTTCAATGGCATGGAAATCTGTACCCGGACCTGCATCTTGTTTAGCGCCAGGAGGACCAATCCAAAATATAGGTTGCCCACGCGGATCGGTTTCTTCGATCATGTCTTCTGCACGATGTCGCGCACCAAGACGCGTCACCTGCCAGCCATTCAATTCGTCTAGCGGGCAATCAGGCACGTTAATATTTAAAATGCGGTTACGCGGCAATGGGTTGTGTTGATCCAACAGCACTGCTTTTTTTACCACTTGTGCGGCTGTATGAAAATGTGTGGAACCACAAAGGGAGACCGCTATCGCAGGCACACCAAGGAAAAAGCCTTCTGTTGCCGCAGCAACAGTGCCCGAATAAAGTACGTCATCGCCCAAATTTGCACCGTGATTGATGCCCGCGACGACAAAATCGACTTTTTCTTTGATCAGCGCATTTAATGCCATGTGCACGCTATCTGTCGGCGTGCCTTGCACTGCATAGCGACGCTCAGCGATTTCCCGAATGCGCAGCGGGCTTTCCAATGTCAGCGAGTTCGATGCACCTGAACGATTACGATCCGGTGCGACGACGGTGACCGTCGCTATTTCAGATAAGGTTTCCGCCAGCACATTAATGCCTTCAGCAAACACACCATCGTCATTACTGATCAATATGTGCATCAGACTCTCCATCCGTTGTGTCTTGAATAAGCTCTCGCATCACAGCCGTGGCAAAGCTTCCTGCAGGTAGCGAGAAAGACACTGTCAGTGTTCCTTCATCGTGAGTCCATGCCATATCTTGCGGGAAGAGCATCAATGCTCGGCGATCGTGTCGCATGCGGTTGCTGCGAATAACAGCTAGCAAGTCCGGCTCTTGGTTGATAATGGCCTGCTCAAATTTACGTGCGTCAGCTTCAGTCGGCAGCGCATTATCGCCAGTCATCGGGCCCGAGATTTGCCAAATGCCTTTTTCGAGAAGCTCATTAGCTTTATTGATTTCCAGCACCATTTTCAAGTGATCGGTGTCATCGATCAGCATGTCGCCACGCATGGGTGTATGCGCCATGTCCTGCTTAATTCGTGCTGACAACACCAAGTTAAACAAGTACGAGCGAGCTGCTGACAAATAGAAACTGCGTTGGCTTTTATCACGCACGCGGATTTTGTCTTGGCCCCATTCACGCGCCGCGACAACATTGTTCCCATCACGGCCAAAACGTTGGCTGCCAAAGTAGTTTGGTACACCTTTGTCACGGATGCTGACAAGACGCGCTTCGATCGCATCATCACCATCAAAATCTGTGATCACTAACGAGAAGCGATTGCCAATCAAATCACCGGGACGCAGTTTTTTGTCGTGGCGAGTGGTCTCTAGAATTGCATCGATCCCTTCATGGGTTTCGAGAAATTCAGTCAAATCGGGGTCAGGTTGACCTGGAAGATGCACACTAAACCATTGTTCAGTGACGGCATGACGGTCTTTTAATCCCGCCCAGCTCACATCACGAGATTTCACCCCACACGCTTTTGCCAATTCATTGACAACATACTTGGTGTTTTCGCCAATTTTACGGATACGAACAAGGAAATGCTCGCCATGTCCTGCGGGGGTAAAATCAAGCGTTTCGCTGACGAAAAAGTGCTCAGGTTTTGCTTTCAAGCGACCTGTCGCGGTTGGTTTACCGTTCAGGTAGGCCAACGATGTCATTACATCAGTCATGAGATTCCTTACGGATAATAACGACAGCTTCACAGGCGATGCCTTCTTTGCGCCCTGTAAAACCTAGTCGTTCAGTGGTGGTCGCTTTCACATTAACGTTACTGATATCCGTTTCGAGATCGTCGGCAATCGCTGCACACATGGCATCAATGTGCGGTGCCATTTTAGGTGCTTGCGCCATGATGGTCACATCAAGATTACCGATAACATATCCTTTTGCCTTCACTTTTGCGTAAACGTCGCGCAGCAGAAAACGGCTATCCGCGCCTTCCCACTCCGCATCTGTGTCCGGAAAGTGACGACCAATGTCGCCTGCTGCAATCGCACCAAGCAAGGCGTCACAAAGGGCATGAAGTGCCACATCGCCGTCGGAGTGCGCAATCAAGCCTTGCTCATAAGGGATCTTAACGCCACCAATGACAATTGGGCCTTCTCCGCCAAATTTGTGTACGTCAAAACCGTGTCCAATACGCATCATTGTTTGTCCTCTTGATGTCTATCCCAGCTAGGATCGTTGCGTTAAGAAAAATGCGGCGAGTGCCAAATCTTCTGGCTGGGTGACTTTAATATTGTCTGCGTGGCCGACGACTAACTTAGGTGTGCCACCCGCAAACTCGATGGCTGATGCTTCATCGGTCACGGCCAATGATTGCTCAAGCGCACGCTGTAATGCCGTTAGTAATAGATCTCGTCGAAACATTTGTGGTGTAAGTGCATGCCAAAGCTGCTCACGGCACACTGTATGATCAACGCAACCCTCGGTATTTGCTCGTTTCATCGTGTCTCGCACTGGCGAGGCGAGCAATGCGCCATCTGCATGAGATGTTGCCGCTTCAATAAGCGCATCAATGTCTTCATGACGAACGCATGGCCTTGCTGCATCGTGCACCATCACCCATTCGGCATGAGTGGCGTTAAGCCCTGCTAAGACCGAATCTGCACGCTCTGCACCACCAATTGTCACCACTACCCGATCATCATCAGCCAGCGACGTTGAATGAAAATATTCATCTTCCGCACCAATTGCTATCACCACTTTTGACACCTTGGGGTGATCAAGTAAGTAATGCACTGTGTGTTCTAATAAGGTTTTATTGCCAATGGTGAGATATTGTTTGGGACAGGCTGCGCCCATGCGCTTACCCACGCCTGCTGCTGGCACAATGGCAACAACATCAGAAACGACGGAGCGAGGCGAGCATTGATTTTCATTACTTGCCGGGGTTGTCATGATTCTCTTCGTTTTATAAGGGGAGTACGTTAGTCACTCACAATGCGGAAGAACGTTTCTCCCGGTTTTATCATGCCGAGTTCATTACGGGCACGCTCTTCAATCGCTTCTTGCCCGCGTTTGAGGTCTGCAATTTCTGCGAACATCTGTTGGTTGCGTTGGTTTAGCTTGTCGTTAGCTTGAGCTGTCAACTCAGTCACTGCGCTAACGTCGAGATATTCTTCCATCCCGTTTTTGCCCCACCAAAGGTGATATTGAAGCCATCCGAACAATACGATCAGCATGACTGTCAGCATTCGCATCGCGTTTTCCTCACCATGACGCAACCCAGATATGGCGCCGCTTACCTGCGCCGCCCAGAAATATTATGTATAGAGGATAGCAATATTCCCACATTCGTCATTGCCACACCAGCAATGGCAACGACAAACGTGTGAATATCAACATATTGGACAGTATCGAGCGATTTATTAACGGCTTACCTCAGTAACGAGGCCATCACGCATCCGCTGGCTGTCCAAGAAGGTGAATAGGATTAGGTAATGCAGAGAGGAGAACGGGGAGATCTTTCGCGGCAAACGCAAACGTAAATTCTGGGGGACCTGGCGTATACATTAAAGTATCAAAACCAAACAGCGTATCATCAACCAACAATGGGATATGCTCGGGTAATCCAAAGGGACACACTGCACCTGGGACACACCCCAAAGTGGCGATCATTTCTTCATTCGATGCAATCGAGGGACGTTTCCCCATCAAGGCCTTCACGCTTTTGCTGTCGAGGCGTGCGTCTTTATGGGTGAGCAATAAGGCATGTCCGCCCGACTTAAACGACAGAAACAAGCTTTTTGTGGGCGTCGCCGTCCAACCTAGTCGTTCTCCTACACGTTCGTCCGTATCGAAATCTAAAATAGGTTCATGCTCCCATTGCTGATAAACAACATCACATGCGGTCATCAGTGCGATGTTCTTCTTCATTATCTCGTCGAGTGTTTGCGACATTATCCCTCCCAATTCATCATCCATTTTTGCATGAGCAGATACGCCACATAGATCATCATGGCAGCAACAAGCACGTCTATCACCTGACGCACACGCGGTTTCGATAATACGGGTGATAATTTGGCAGCGCCAAGCGCAATTCCATAAAACCAAACGAGCGAAGCAAGCACGGTGCCAATCGCAAATGCATTGCGTTGCGAGGGCTCAAACTGGCCGCCAATTGAGCCAAGTACCACCACGGTGTCGAGATACACATGTGGATTGAGTAGTGTCACGGCTAACGCGCCTAAGATAACAGAGAGTAGGGTTTTATTGGCTGTTGCTGATGTTGATGTTGATGCACTAGAAGCATCGTCATTTTGAGCCCGCCATGCTTGTCTCAGCGATTGAAACGCGTAAGTGAGAAGAAACGCAACGCCGCCTAAGGTCACGACATTCAGCAAAATCTCATTGTTCGCTAACATCGCGCCGCCACCAAACACACCAAGAAGGATCAATAGCGCATCGCAAATAAAACAGATGGTTGCCACAGCCACATGGTGGTGTTTGCGGATCCCTTGGTTCAGTACAAATGCATTCTGCGCCCCAATTGGCACAATCATGCTCAATCCTAACCCGAACCCTTGAAGCACTATGCCACTGCTCATTTTGATACATCCTATGTTTTATTTATCGCTAGTACGAGAGAGGTAAAATTAGAGGGATGACAAAAGTAAGTAAATCTAATAATTTTAATGATAAATAAGACTAACTAATATGGTTATCATGAAAGGATTGGATTATCGCTGGGTAGAAGCCTTGGATGCCGTTATTGCCCATGGTGGTTTTGATAAAGCGGCGGAAGCGTTGTTTGTGACGCAATCCGCCGTCTCACAGCGCATTAAGCAATTAGAAAAGTTTGTCGCACAGCCAGTTTTAGTGCGGGAATCTCCGCCTCAACCCACCGCTATTGGGAAAAAACTGCTGGGGCTCTATCGCCGACTTCAACTGCTGGAAAAAGAATTACTCCCTGAACTCACGCCTGACGGCTCATCCGTTGCTATCACGGTCCCCATCGCTACCAATGCTGACAGCCTTGCCACATGGTTGCTACCCGCATTGGCACCACTGATGAAAGCGCAGTCTTTAGAAATCAATTTGATTGTGGATGACGAAAGCCGAACGCTGAATCGCCTTCGCGCAGGTGAAGCCGTGATTGCCATCAGCACGGAGCCCTCACCACTTCAAGGCTGTGTTGCGCCAAAACTGGGAACCATGGAGTACGTCTGTGTTTGTACACCCGCGTTCAAGGCACAGTATTTCCCTCATGGACTCAATGCCCAAGCAGTGAGTAAAGCACCTGCTGTGGTATTTGATCGCTTCGACGATATGCACACGCAGTTTGTTTCTGAACGATTCAATCTGCCGACTGTAGGCTGGCGTAGCCACATGGTTCGTTCATCCGACGCTTTCGTCAATATGGCAAAACTCGGCGTGGCGTATTGCTTGATCCCTAAACTTCAAATTGAACAGGAATTGGCAAACGGTGTGCTTATCGACTTATGCCCCGGAGATGGGGTAACACGCCACCTCTATTGGCATCACTTTGCCACCGAAAGCGGCATACTGGCGAAAATGACAAAAGCATGCTTAAGTTACGCTCGAGCCGTTTTTCCTTAACCCACGCTACATTCTTTCTTCCGTTAGGGATAATCCAGAGACTCTTGCGGTCAAATCGTGTTGAAATAGACAAAATGGAAGCATTCGTATGAAAAAGCATCTAATAGCCACACTGTTCGGGGCAACTATCGCCCTTTCTCCTTTCACCTCTGCCGCATCACCTGACTTTCCGCATTTAGAAACCGTGGGTATTGGCGAAGTGGTTGCTATGCCAGACATGGCAAATATTGATGTGGCTGTATCCCTTAATCGCACATCAGCACAAGCCGCAAAAAAAGCGTCTGACGATGCGATTGCCGCCTTGCTTGAACGCCTTAAAAAAATGGGCATAGACAAGAAAGATATCGAAAGTGCCAACCTCTCGCTGCAACCTCAATACAGCTACCCGAAAAACAGCGAGCCTAAACTCACAGGTTATCGTGCAAGTCGCTCCGTGACAGTAACAGTTCGAGACCTCGCTAACCTAAATCGCTTATTGGACGGGGCATTGGCTGATGGCCTGAATCGCGTCAATGGCATCTCTTTTTCTTCGAGCAAGGAATCGGAGTTGAAAGAAAAAGCTCGCATGGCTGCCATTGCTGATGCGCAAGCAAAAGCAAAGTCACTCGCAAATGGATTTGGTGAAACCTTGGCAGGTGTATGGGAAATTCGCTACGTCGATCAAACGCCAATTCGCCCTGTTATGATGCGAATGGCTGAAGCCACTGCTGGTGTCAACGCCACTTATCAAGATGCAGAAATCACCATCACAGATCGCGTGAATGTGGTGTACGCGCTCGGCGAATAACGCTCATCTAAGCCATCTAAGGGTTTAAAAAGACAAAAAATAAGGCCGCAATGTGAACTGACCCCCAATAGTTGGACGACCAATTATTGGGGGTCTTTTTATGTCCAA
>NZ_JBGONO010000041.1:0-21602 GCF_041439165.1 Enterovibrio sp. FF113
TACGAGTGCCCACACAGATTGTATAGGTCAAATTGTTAAAGAACGTTGACTTGGTCAGCGGCTTAACTCGCCGTGTTCCGTGTCGATGGGCCGCATTATAGAGACTTCGAACTGCTTGGCAATAGCTAATTTCAAAAAACTTAATAAAACAGGCCTAACCGTTTAAATTTGCATCATAACGGTCAAAACTGACTATTTATTACTCTATTTTCAGTTGTTTTTCATCAAGTTTTCTTTCTTGAAGCACAATAGAACCCCTTTGCTTCTTTGATATATCGTAATTGCCTGTCTTCAATATCACCTCGCACCCAGTTTTGAACGTTTGGTTCATGTAGATGTAGATGTAGATGTAGATGTAGATGTAGATGTAGATGTAGATACAGCGTAATGAGGGAATCAAGAGTAACAATGAGAACGACCACCAAATACTGTTGTTTCTCTATATATACCCAAACAACCTCAAGATGCTTGTTCAGCGAGAGTTTGTAGGCTGTCAGGCACGGCGTTGGTTTGGAAACATAGTCGCTCTACGTTGAAAATCAGCAACAAAGCATGGCGGCCAACAAAACTCGCCCTTAGGGAGCCTCTCATCTTGAGGTTGCTTGGGTATAGAGGGATTAATAGAAAGTAGAAGATGACGGTGAAACAAAGGAGGGAGAAAATTTGGAAATGCTAGAACGAAAAAAGCCTTAGTCTTTCGACTAAGGCTTTCTCGGAATTTGGTGCCCGAGGTCGGACTTGAACCGACACTCCTTTCGGAAACGGATTTTGAATCCGTCGTGTATACCAATTTCACCACTCGGGCAAGTGCGGCCAATTATACGCATGCCGAACAACGACGCAAGTACATAAATAGAAAAAAATGTTCAACCGTTTCTTTTTTCGCCATCCTGGTAAATAAACATGCAATTTGACCCATTTTTCTCCATTCACCCTTATCGATAAGGCTGTTAAACTGCACGCATTACTCATTATTAGGACAGCAACATGTCTCAATCCTCTGTTCAGTTCAGTGTGCCTAAAGGCGCGAGCTTCTTTCGTCGTATGGGCGCATGGCTTTATGACCTTCTCGTACTCGTCGCCGTTGAAATGCTTGCTATCGGCTTGGTTGTTGGTGGTTTCGCCATTGCGATGCAATTTGGGCTTTCAATAGAAGGTTACGTGGACGTGGGAGATTACCTGACTCGCAACCCTATGATCAGTCCTTTCTTTACTCTCTATGTATTTGCAATTGCTGCGGGATTTTATGGCTACTTTTGGTCTAAAGCAGGTCAGACCGTTGGAATGAAAGCATGGAAGCTTAAACTTGTGAGTGAATTTGGTGGAAACCTCACCTTCACTCAGGCGCTAATACGAATGGCGACTGCTTGTTTGGGTGCGGGTAATCTATTCACCTTATTTGATCGAAACAATCGTGCATTTCAAGATCACTTTTCAAACAGCCAAATGCTCAAGATCGACTAAGTTTCATCATATCGTTTGATATAAGAAGAGGGAGCCCATGGGCTCCCTCTTCTTATATCAAATAAATTTATCGCCTAGCATCTATAACTTTCTATTGAGTAAGTAAAGTGTCACACCGACAAACGCTAAACTGGGGGCAACGGCACCAAAGAAGGGCGGTAAGTTATAGACTAAGGTTAACGGCCCAAACACTTCATTTGATATATAGAAGGAAAAACCAAAAATAACACCGGATAGCACGCGTGCGCCCATGGTCACCGTACGTAGTGGGCCGAAAACAAAGCTCAGCGCCAACAGCATCATTACACCGATAGACAGCGGCTGCAGTACCTTTCGCCACAGAGCAAGTTCATAGCGAGTCGCATCCTGTTTCGATGCCTTCAAGTATTCGACGTAACTGTATACACCACTGAGTGATAACTCTTCTGGTTTCACCGTTACGATGGAAAGCTTCTCAGGTGTCAGCGTCGTTTTCCAGGCTAACTGATCTTCTTTGGTTTCACTGATTTTAATCGGGCCTTCAAAGTGAGTGACGGTGACATTGTTTAGCATCCAACTATCTTTATCCAGATAAGCCCCGCTATCCGCAAACACCATGCTTTTGAGTACTTGGTTGTCGTCAAACTTCCAAATATTCACGCCAGTCAGTGACTCTTTCTGATCGGTTCGTGCAATATAAATAAAATCACTGCCGTCTTTCGCCCAAACACCACTGCGAACAGACATGACGTTACCGCCTGATTTCGCGAACGTTCTCAGTTCACGTGCCGCTTTTTGGGCATCGGGTGCGCCCCACTGCCCTAATGCCAGCACCACCAGCATCAATGGCATTGCCGTTTTTAACACGGAAAGGCCAATATCTAGCTTCGAGAAACCAGAGGCTTGCATCACCACCAATTCCGAACTTGATGCCAATGAGCCAAGGCCAATCAATGCACCCAGTAATACCGCCATCGGGAAAAACATCTCAATATCGCGCGGCATGCTCAACATGACATATTGCACAGCCGTCATCATGGTGAAAACACCATCACCCACTGAGCGTAGCTGTTCAACAAACTTGATAATGGCCGAAAGCCCCACCAAGGTTGCCAAACACAACGACGTTGTCGCAATAATTGTGCGCCCAATGTAAAGGTCGAGGATCTTAAACATTAGCTGGTCCTCCTCAATCGATATCTCAACTTACGCATGGGTAATGTGTCCCAGCTAATCAGCCCAATAGCCACCAACAATGCCAGTAAGTTGATACTCCAAAGACCGATTTCAGGCCGCAGGTTTCCTTCTTCTATTGCCGATTTAGCCGCGCTTATTGCAAGGAAGTAAGTCAGATATATCAATACCGCAGGGAAAAGTTTTGCAAAGCGCCCCTGTCGAGGGTTCACCGCAGAGAGCGGCACAACGATCATTGTCATTAACGGGATACACAATACGAGAGCGATACGCCATTGCAACTCAGCCTTTGCTTGTGGCGACGACTCATTTAACAGAGCAGGCGTCGGCATGGCATCCCAATCACGTTGTTTCTGGCGAACTTCACGCTGGCCAATCAACACCTGATAATTGTCATAGTCGGTAATGGTGTAATCCAGTCGAGTTGGTAAACCTTCATACCGGACACCGGTATTTAAATCCAATACCTGACGTCCATCTGGCAGCTCAGAAACAAAACCCTTTTCGGCAACAATCACGTTTGGACGCATCGTATCGCGAGGCACAGGCTGGGCAATAAAGACGTTATGAAGATTCTGTCCACTTTCCGTGATTTCATTGACAAAGACCACTGCCTGACCATCTGGTGTGGTTTGGATTTGCCCTTGCACGAGAAGCTCAAGACCAGAATCAGATTCCAGGCTTTCCATCACCTTAATTTCTTTGTCATTCGCCCAAGGCGTCAGCCACAGTGCATTAAATGCCGCAACAGCCCCTGTCAACAACGCCAAATACAATGCCGCGTGGATCAGGAACTTGTTCCCAATCCCCGTCGCATTCATCACGGTAATCTCACTTTCAGCATAAAGACGGCCAAAAGTGATCAAAATCCCGATATAAAGGCTAAGTGGCAACATCAACATTGCCATCGATGGCATGTAAAGACCGACCAGTGTTAACACATCACTACCCGGAATTGAGCCATCTGTAGCGTTTGCCAGCACACGTATGAACTTCTGACTAAAAAAGACCAGAAAAAGCACAAACAACACAGCGAGTTGCGTTTTCACTGTCTCTCGGATCAAATACCGAACAATAATCACGGTGTTTTACCTTTAGAAAACTTGTTTTTTTACTCGAATCGCTATAGTTTTTGGGTAAATGAGTTATTTTTTAATCTTTCGGCCAAGTGTTGACCTGCTTAATTCAATTTACCTCGAACACGAAATCGAGTGCCAATAAAGCGGGCATTATCCAACATTTAGCCTCACTTGTCTTTAGGATGTAGGAGTACGCATGGAGTTCAGTGTAAAAAGCGGGAGTCCCGAGAAGCAACGTAGCGCGTGTATCGTAGTTGGTGTGTTTGAACCACGCCGTTTGTCTCCGGTGGCAGAACAACTCGATAAAATCAGCGATGGGTACATTAGTAGCCTTTTGCGCCGCGGAGATCTCGAAGGAAAGCCTGGCCAGATGCTGCTACTGCATCACGTTCCTAATGTACTTTCTGAGCGAGTGTTGTTGGTTGGTTGCGGTAAAGAGCGTGAACTCGGTGAGCGTCAATATAAAGAAATTATCAAGAACACCATCAACACGCTTAACGAAACTGGCTCAATGGAAGCGGTCTGCTTCCTGACCGAATTGCACGTAAAAGGTCGCGACACGTACTGGAAAGTTCGTCAAGCAGTAGAAAGCACCAAAGACAGCCTCTACACCTTCAATCAATTCAAGAGTGTGAAACCGGAAACCCGTCGTCCACTTCGTAAATTGGTATTCAATGTACCTACCCGTCGCGAGCTAAACCTAGGTGAGCGCGCGATTACCCATGGTCTCGCTGTTGCGTCTGGCGTTAAAGCGTGTAAAGACCTTGGCAACATGCCACCAAACGTAGCAAACCCTGCATACCTTGCCTCTCAAGCGCGCCGTTTGGCAGATGACTTCGATAAAGTCAGCACCAAGATCATCGGCGAACAAGAGATGAAAGAGCTAGGCATGACATCTTACTTAGCCGTTGGCCAAGGCTCACGTAACGAATCGATGATGTCAATCATGGAGTACAAAGGCCATCCAGACCCTGATGCCAAACCAATTATCTTGGTTGGTAAAGGTTTGACCTTTGACGCTGGCGGTATTTCTCTGAAGCCACCAGCCAGCATGGACGAAATGAAGTACGACATGTGTGGTGCAGCATCGGTATTTGGCGCAATGAAGTCGCTAGCAAAACTTGAGCTACCAATCAATGTTATTGGTGTCTTAGCAGGTTGTGAAAACATGCCAGATGGCGGCGCTTATCGTCCGGGTGACATCGTAACCACTATGTCAGGTCAAACGGTTGAAGTATTAAATACCGACGCAGAAGGCCGTTTGGTGTTATGTGACGCACTGACCTATGTTGAGCGTTATGAACCTGAGTGCGTGATTGACGTAGCCACACTAACCGGTGCTTGTATTGTTGCACTAAGTCATCACATCAGTGGCTTGTTATCCAATCACAATCCGCTAGCGCATGAAATTGTCAACGCCTCAGAGCAAGCCGGTGACCGTGCATGGCGTCTGCCAATGACCGAAGAGTATCAAGAACAGCTGAAGAGCCCATTTGCCGATATGGCCAACATTGGTTCACCTGGTGGTGGCACTATCGTTGCTGGTTGTTTCCTCTCACGCTTTGCAAAGAAATATAACTGGGCGCACCTTGATGTTGCTGGTACATCTTTTAAAGGTGGAGCCAACAAAGGGGCGACAGGTCGTCCTGTCCCATTGCTCGTCCAGTTCTTACTGAACCGCTCTGGCCTGGAGACGGTGGAGTAAAACGTCACAACATCGACAAGGAGGCTAAACAGCCTCCTTTTTTTCGTTTGTCATGTCATTAGCCAAAGAAAAGCGATGGCTTTTCAGACAAGCTAACCGCAAACTTAACCGCATTAATTCGCCGTTAAATAGAGAAACTCACATGGCATTGGCAACCTTCTATTTATTAGATGACACCCATACAGATCCCCAGCGCTGTATGGTAGAAAAAGCCGGCCAACTTTCAGCGCTTTTTAGTCAACAAGGTATGAAGGTTTACATTTCGGCGAACGATAAATCTCAAGCGGAAAGCGTCGACGAATACCTTTGGCAACAGTCACCCGATAACTTTGTCGCACACAATCTTGTGGGTGAAGGGCCGAGAGGCGGCGCGCAAGTTGAAATAGGCTGGGCAGGAGTCCGACATACCGGGCACAGAAATGTGCTGATAAATCTGTCCGAAGAAGCAGCAATTTTTGCGCCTTCCTTTGCACAAGTGGTAGACTTCGTGCCTTGCGATGAAACTCTCAAGCAACAAGCGCGAGAGCGCTACAAAATTTACAGAATGGCTGGGCGTCAAATGCGAACCCTCGCCATTGATGACATGTCCTAAATCTCACACTGATCCGTCAAGAGCGCTATGGAAAAGACATACAACCCAACATCAATTGAAAAGGCGCTGTACCAGCGCTGGGAAGAGGCTGGTTATTTTAAGCCTCATGGTGATACATCAAAAGATGCATACAGCATCATGATCCCACCACCCAATGTCACCGGCAGCCTGCACATGGGTCACGCGTTCCAAGATACCATCATGGACACCTTGATCCGTTGCGAGCGTATGAAAGGCAAAAACACCCTTTGGCAGGTAGGTACCGATCACGCAGGTATCGCCACGCAAATGGTTGTTGAGCGCAAGATCGCGGCAGAAGAAGGCAAGACTAAGCACGATTACGGTCGTGATGCCTTCATCGATAAGATCTGGGAATGGAAGAACGAATCTGGTGGCACCATCACCAAACAGCTTCGTCGCCTTGGCGCATCTGTCGATTGGGATCGTGAACGTTTCACCATGGATGACGGTTTATCAAATGCCGTTCAAGAAGTGTTCGTCCGTCTTTTCCAAGAAGATCTGATCTATCGCGGCAAGCGACTGGTTAACTGGGATCCAAAACTGCACACCGCCATTTCAGACCTAGAAGTCGAAAACAAAGACGTCAAAGGCTACATGTGGCATTTCCGTTACCCATTAGCGGATGGCGTGAAAACGGCTGATGGCAAAGACTACATTGTTGTCGCAACCACTCGTCCAGAAACTATGCTGGGTGATACGGGTGTTGCCGTTAATCCTGAAGATCCGCGTTATAAAGATCTGATCGGCAAAGAAATCATGCTTCCGATTGTTGGCCGTCGCATCCCAATCTTGGGCGATGAGCACGCAGACATGGAGAAAGGCACAGGCTGTGTGAAAATCACCCCTGCGCATGACTTCAATGACTATGAAGTCGGCAAACGCCACCAGCTGCCAATGATAAACATTTTGACCTTCAATGCTGACATCCGTGACAGCGCTGAAGTGTTTAGCACCAACGGCGAATCAAGCGACGCTTACAGCAGTGAGTTGCCAGAAGCGTACCGTGGCATGGAGCGCTTTGCCGCGCGTAAAGCCATCGTTGCTGAACTTGATAGCCTTGGCCTGCTAGAAGAAATTAAAGACCACGACCTTACCGTGCCTTACGGTGACCGTGGTGGTGTGGTTATCGAACCAATGCTGACCGACCAATGGTACGTGCGCGCAGCAACACTGGCGCAGCCAGCGGTTGAAGCCGTCGAGAATGGCGACATTCAATTCGTGCCTAAGCAATACGAAAACATGTACTTCTCTTGGATGCGTGACATTCAAGATTGGTGTATCTCTCGCCAGCTTTGGTGGGGACACCGCATTCCTGCATGGTATGACAACGACGGTAACGTCTATGTTGGCCGCAGCGAAGAAGAAGTGCGTGAGCAAAATAACCTTGCACCCGTGGTTGTGCTTCGCCAAGACGACGATGTGCTTGATACCTGGTTCTCATCTGCATTGTGGACGTTTGGTACACAAGGTTGGCCTGAGCAAACCCCTGATCTAAAAACCTTCCACCCGTCTGACGTGTTGGTAACAGGTTTCGACATCATCTTTTTCTGGGTTGCTCGCATGATCATGATGACCATGCACTTCTGTAAAGATGAAGATGGCAAAGCGCAAGTGCCATTCAAAACCGTTTATGTCACCGGTCTTATCCGTGATGAAAACGGCGATAAGATGTCGAAATCAAAGGGTAACGTCCTTGACCCTATCGACATGATTGATGGTATCGGTCTTGAAGAGTTAGTTGAAAAGCGTTGTGGCAACATGATGCAGCCTCAACTTGCTGCCAAGATTGAAAAGAACACGCGCAAAGCCTTTGAAGGCGGCATTGAACCTTACGGTACAGATGCACTGCGTTTCACCCTAGCAGCCATGGCATCAACAGGCCGTGACATCAACTGGGACATGAAGCGCCTTGAAGGTTACCGTAACTTCTGTAACAAGCTATGGAACGCAAGCCGTTACGTGCTGATGAATGCAGAAGACCAAGATTGCGGAACCTCTTTGTCTAAAGAGCAGCGCGCTGCGATGGAATTCTCACTGGCAGACAAATGGATTGAGTCTCAATTCCAACTGGCAGCGAAAGATTTCAACGCACACATCGAGAACTTCCGTCTGGATATGGCAGCCAACACGCTGTACGAATTCATCTGGAACCAATTCTGTGACTGGTACCTAGAACTGACCAAACCTGTTCTTTGGAAAGGCACAGAAGCGCAACAGCAAGCGACGCGCTTCACACTGATCACTGTGCTTGAGAAGACATTACGTCTTGCTCACCCAGTACTGCCATATATCACCGAGTCTATTTGGCAGAGCGTTAAGCCATTGGTTGAAGGTATTGATGCAGCTAACTTTGATGAAACCATTATGCTGCAAGCATTGCCGCAGTATGATGAGGCACAGTTTGATGCAGATGCCTTGGCAGACATTGAGTGGGTGAAAGCCTTCATCACCTCAATTCGTAACCTCCGTGCAGAATATGATATTGCGCCAAGCAAACCGTTGGATGTCATGCTGAAAGCCGCCGATGATAAAGACATCGCGCGCGTGGAAGCAAACAAACAAGTACTGATGTCTCTCGCTAAGCTTGAAGACATTCGTGTACTGACATCAGGTGAAGAAACCCCAGCATGTGCGACAGCACTTGTGGGTAAATCTACCCTAATGATCCCAATGGCAGGCCTCATCGATAAAGATGAAGAGCTAGCGCGTCTAGATAAAGAAATTGCCAAGACACAAGGCGAAATCAAACGTATCTCTGGCAAGCTGAGCAATCAAGGTTTCGTGGCTAAAGCGCCAGAAGCGGTTGTTGAAGCAGAGCGTGCGAAACTAGACGGTTACCACGAAACACTGGTGAAACTGGAAGAACAGAAAGCGATCATCGCTGCGCTGTAATTCAACGCTTCAAACGGTTTAACCAATAAAAGGCTGACGAGTAATCGTCAGCCTTTTTTGCATTTCAATATTCGAGATTCGGTAAACAATTCTCACCCAATCAACGTCCATATCCCGTATAGCATCAGATAAAGATAACCCTGCTCTAGTGATTTGTTTCTTTGATTGATTTTCGCCTCGGTTCTTTACATATCGCCAATCAATAGGTTCAACCTATCAAAATAATTCACAGAAAACCCATTTACAAATGAGAATTATTTGCAATAATAGATCTGTACCCATGAGGGATCTGAGGACCTATTATGAAAAAGACCATGAGCTTTGCTGTCATTCACTTTACTGTTGCGTTTACTGTCGCTTACATCCTGACAGGCGATATTCTGATTGGTAGCTTGATTGCGATGATCGAGCCCATGGTCAATACGGTTGCTTTTTACTTCCATGAAAAAGCTTGGGACAGCAAGCGCTTAAAGCGCACCATGAAAAATAACCCTGGCCGTAAAACAGCAAGCTTTGCAGTGATTCATTTCAGTGTCGCGTTTGGTGTGGTGTACGTGCTAACAGGCGATATCTTGATTGGTAGCGTGATGGCGATGATCGAGCCTTGTATCAATACCATGGCGTATTACCTTCACGAGCGTGTTTGGCAGAAAAAAGAAGCGTTTCGTATGATGCAATGTCGCCACAATCACTCTGTCACCGCATAACACCTCATCAAAAATAACAGAGCAGCTAAGGCTGCTCTCTTTGTCACTGATACCCCCTAACGTCTCTTCCCTTTTCAGTTTGTTGAATCAACGCAGTCATTTTTATTTTGGTTAAAAATACTAATGCCTTACTCTGTATGACGTAAGGCATTTGCGATTCATCGCGAGACACCGACGTTAATGGAGACACTATGCACTCAGGTCCTGTGGAAATTCGATCTTTAGTCCGACAGCTGCTCAGACATCGTGGGCTATTAGATAATATTTATGGCACCGCAGGCCTGACGACAGTGCAATGTCATGTTCTGATCGAGCTTGAGCAAGGTGCATTAAGCGCAGAAGAATTAGCAACACGACTCAACATTGACGTGATCAACGCTAACCGCACCCTCGCTATCTTGATTAATAATGACACCGTGGCCTATCAAGTCGATGCCAGAAATGCACAACCGCGTTATCTGCTAAGCGACTTTGGACACGATCGGCTCAACCAGCACCATGTCGGCATCAATCAAGAAATCGCCTTGTACCTTGAGCAGCTAGATCTCGATGAAATCGAAAATCTCTCCCGCTCATTGCATCGCTACAACCGAGCAATGGAACAGAGCGAGCATCAAAAGGGCTTCACCTTACGCCCACTAGAGCCTGCTGATAACGCAGCCATCGCCGCAGTTATTCGTAAAGTATCGACAGAATATGGGCTAACAGAAGATAAGGGTTACAGCGTGGCCGACCCAGCGCTCGATTCGCTCAGTGAATGCTACCAAGCAGATAATGCCGCATATTGGGTCGTTGAACATAAAGGGAAGATCTTGGGTGGCGGCGGCATTGCACCATTGGAGGGAGAGGCATCGCTGTGTGAACTACAGAAAATGTATTTTCGTCCCGAGCTGCGAGGCAAAGGTTTTGCCCGTCGTATTGCCGCAATGGCGATGAAATTCGCCCGTGAAAAAGGCTATACCGGTTGCTATCTCGAAACCACAGCCTGTTTAAAAGAAGCGATTCATCTTTATGAATCTCTTGGTTTTAAACACCTAGATAAACCCTTGGGGAAAACCGGACATGGTGACTGTGAAGTTGTGATGCTGAAAACCTTTTAAGTGGGTAGTGATAATCTCCAATCACGGATCAGCGCGCACAAAAAAGCCGGACGAATCCGGCTTTTTCCGTTTTGTCAGAGAGAACGCGATTATTTCGCGTCTTCCTCTTCTTCCAAGTCACCTTCTTCTTCGTCGTCTTCTTCATCAGACTCAAAGTAAGTGCCCCAGCCGTCGTAATCGATCTTATGTTTTTCAGCCAATGCCGCTAGTTTCTCAACCTGCTCATCGATGCGTTCTGCATCAAGGGCTGATTCCATCACAGCATCAAAGCAAATAACCGTCGAGCCATCATCTAGTTCAAGTTCTTCTGCATCTAGCACTTCAAAACCTAGTTTGAACGCCTCAACCGCTGCACCTTCCAGCTCAGCAAAACTGTCAGCAGACAGGTGATGCTCGATGGTATAAAGCGCATCTGGATCGCTACCATCATCTAGCAGCGCAGCAATGATTTCGCGGGTTTCCGCTTTTTGTTCTTCAATAATGTCAGCGTAAGACATTGGATAACTCCAGACTGAAATAATAACCGAAGCACTATCGCATGGATTGGCTTGGTTTGCCACGTCCAATTGATAGCGCATGAAGACGCAGTATGACTGCGTTTATCGCTAAAAAGCTCGCATTGAATGCATGTTAATTAAAAGTAAAATTGACCTTAACCAACAAGGTTGTCATTATTTGAGAACAGGGAAATAACAACACAAGATGCTACACATACTTAGGTTTTGCCTCATCTTGCGCCAAGAAAACCCTAAATTATGGAATAGTGTGCATTTATATCGCATAGATAAGCACAAATGAGCGCATGCACTGGCAGGTCAAGCACGAGATACCGCTGACTCGGCAAGCCGAAGTGCTGCTGTTGAGATAAATGGATTTACGACACGTTTTCAGGCGTCTTTGCTAGCAAACGCCCCTGTTACAGAATTCTGTCGCTTAATCTCCATGTTTTCCCGCCATTCCGGACAAAATGATCGCGTTTAAATCCACTATTCTGACTCCAGATCAGTGGCTTCGATTCGCATATTTTGCCAACTGGCGGAGCTAATAATAATTCAAGAGAGAAACGATCATGAGTCAGTTATATGTGGGTTCTGAAGTCGGACAATTGAAACGTGTGCTGCTGCATAGACCAGAGCGAGCCCTCAACCACCTCACTCCTTCAAATTACAAAGATCTGCTGTTTGATGATGTTTTGGCCGTCGAACGTGCCGGGGAAGAGCATGATCAGTTTGCACAAACATTACGAGATCAAAACGCAGAAGTCTTACTGCTGCACGATCTGCTGGCAGAGACCTTAGCCATACCAGAGGCTAAAACTTGGCTTCTCGATGTGCAGGTTGGTGAATACCGCTTGGGCTACCAATTTGCAGGGGACGTACGCACGTACCTTAACGAGTTAAGCCATGAAGAGTTGGCACACATTCTTCTCGGTGGTTTGAGCTATATCGACTTCCCTCTTCAGTCGTCCTCTATGATGCAGGCAATGCATGAGCGCACTGATTTCATTATCGACCCATTGCCGAACCACCTGTTTACCCGTGACACGTCTTGCTGGATATACGGTGGTGTATCGCTCAACCCAATGGCGAAACCTGCTCGTCAGCGCGAAACCAATCATCTCCGTGCCATTTACCGTTGGCACCCGATATTTGCGGGCAGTGACTTCCTCACTTACCTAGGGGCAGAGCAGCGCGACTACGACAACGCCATGGTTGAAGGTGGTGATGTGCTTGTAATCGGTAATGGGGCAGTGTTAGTCGGCATGTCTGAGCGCACCACACCACAAGGTGTTGAGGCGTTGGCAAAAAGCCTATTTGAACAAGGTCAGGCCAAAGAAGTTATCGCCATTAACTTACCTAAACATCGTTCTTGCATGCACTTAGACACTGTCATGACCCACATGGATATTGATACCTTCTCAGTCTATCCGCAGGTCATGCGCAAAGATCTGCAATCTTGGCGATTAACCAACAAAGGCAATGGAGACGTCGACGTGAAAGAAGCCGATTACTTCCTTCATGCCATTGAGAAAGCACTTGATATCCCGCAACTCAATATCATCACCACGGGTGGTGACAGTTTTGAAGCCGAGCGTGAGCAATGGAATGACGCGAATAATGTCCTCACCGTACGCCCTGGCGTCGTTGTTGGTTACGAAGGCAACGTGTATACCAACGAAAAATACGACAAAGCAGGGATTACCGTGCTGCCTATTCCCGGCGATCAGCTTGGACGCGGACGCGGTGGCGCGCGCTGCATGAGCTGCCCTATCGAACGCGAAGGGCTATAACTCCCGGCTTATTCCACACTCCTGAATCGATGAAGGCCGCTGTAAAGTGGCCGCTTTTTTTATTCCCTACGCCTCTCTATTTTAATGAATGCCGATCCATTGCATATAATTATTTATTCACGGGGGTTGCATTCCTACTCACGTTTAAGTGAAAATCGTGATTATTATCATAGTGGACCATGATTCTGCTATTCAGTTGTACACGGGATTTTGAAGGGAACTCATTATGGCTTTTAATCTTCGTCACCGGAATTTTCTCAAGCTGTTGGATTTCACGCCTCGCGAGATTGAACACCTGCTTTCTTTGTCTGCCGAGCTTAAAAAAGCCAAATATAATGGCTACGAACAGCCACGTTTGAAAGGCAAGAATATTGCCCTGATCTTTGAAAAGGCCTCCACCCGTACACGCTGTGCATTCGAAGTGGCCGCGTTCGATCAAGGCGCACAAGTCTCGTACCTTGGCCCATCAGGTTCGCAGATTGGCCATAAAGAATCGATGAAAGACACGGCACGCGTGCTGGGTAGAATGTACGACGGCATTCAGTACCGCGGTTTTGGACAAGAGATTGTTGAAGAACTCGGTAAATATGCAGGTGTGCCTGTTTGGAATGGCCTGACGGATGAGTTCCATCCAACACAAATCCTCGCTGATTTTCTCACCATGCAAGAGCATGGTCGTGGCAAACAATTGCATGAAATCAAATTTGCCTATCTGGGCGATGCGCGCAATAACATGGGTAACTCGCTCATGGTGGGCGCAGCAAAAATGGGCATGGATATTCGTTTGGTTGCGCCGAAACAATTTTGGCCAGAAGCCAGCCTCGTTGAACAATGCAAAGCCATTGCAAAAACAACTGGCGCGCAAATCACCTTGACCGAAAACGTTGAAGAAGGCGTGAAAGGGTGTGATTTTCTCTACACCGATGTTTGGGTGTCGATGGGCGAATCAAAAGAAGCATGGGATGAACGTGTCGCGCTGATGACGCCATACCAAGTCAACATGAACGTCATCAACGCCACGGGCAATCCGCATGTGAAGTTTATGCATTGCCTGCCCGCTTTCCACAACGATGAAACCACCATCGGCGCAGAAATCGCTGAAAAATACGACATGAATGGTCTCGAAGTCACTGAAGATGTGTTTGAGTCCGACTATTCCATCGTGTTTGATGAAGCAGAAAACCGCATGCACACCATTAAAGCAGTGTTAGTGGCCACGCTGGGCAACTAACCGTTTCCCCCTGACTACCGCTGTGTGATACAGCGGTTTGTTATCTTGTCAGACACGCGCCGCTGCGATCCCCTTTGCCCTCATGACTCTCTCAGGTTTATTCTACGAGTCTTGCGCCCTCACAAAATGGGCGTATAATTCTTCGCAATTTGTCAGAAAAATGAATCGAAATGCCACACTTAGCGACACAATCAACGGCTAAACAGTGCCCTAAAGTGGCAATGGCATCCTATTTCGTTTTTCATGTATTGATAAAAAAAGCCTCCTGATCGGGAGGCTTTTTTTTAACCAAAATGTACCACCGATAGCCATCATGAACTGGGTTTACACCAAGCTCAGACGTGATGAGCAACCACAGAGGGAAGAAAAGACATGGCGACCTCGCTGTACAACAAACACATTATCTCCATCCCGGAGTTGTCCCGCGAAGAATTGGAATTGATCGTCGATACGGCCGGCAAACTGAAAGCTGAGCCAAACCCGACCTTGTTGAAAAATAAAGTTGTCGCCAGTTGCTTCTTTGAAGCTTCCACACGCACGCGCCTATCGTTTGAAACGGCTGTTCAGCGTCTTGGCGGGACTGTAATAGGTTTTCCTGATGCAGGGAATACGTCATCAGGCAAAAAAGGGGAAACCCTGTCTGATTCCGTGCAGGTCATTTCTTCTTATGTTGATGCTTTCGTTATGCGTCACCCTAAAGAAGGCGCTGCACGTCTGGCATCAGAGTTTTCTAAAGGCGTGCCAGTGATTAATGGCGGAGATGGCGCAAACCAACACCCGACTCAGACACTGCTCGATCTATTCAGCATTTTCGAAACCCAAGGTCGTTTGGATAACCTGAGCATTGCCATGGTTGGAGACCTGAAATACGGCCGTACCGTCCATTCCCTGACGCAGGCACTCTCTAAGTTCGACAACAATCGCTTCTACTTCATTGCACCAGATGCTCTGGCGATGCCCGATTATCTTCTGGAAGAATTAGACGAAACAGGGATCCCTTACAGCTTGCACAGCAGTATCGAAGATGTGGTGCCAGAGCTCGATATTCTTTATATGACTCGTGTTCAAAAAGAGCGTTTTGACGAATCTGAATATGCGCACATTAAAGCGGCATTTATTCTCGACACACCCGCACTTGAGCATGCTCGTGAGAACCTGAAAGTGCTTCACCCGCTTCCACGCGTGGATGAAATTACTGTCGCTGTTGATAAAACGCCTTATGCGTATTACTTCCAGCAGGCAGAAAATGGCGTCTATGCACGTCAGGCGCTATTAGCACTGGTTATGAACGAAGAGATTTAAGGCAGGAGCAAAGGTCATGGTAAAACAAAATAAACTGCAGGTTGAAGCCATCAAGAACGGAACGGTTATCGACCACATTCCTGCCAACGTCGGTTTTAAAGTGATGAAACTGTTCAAGCTGCACAAGAGCAACGAACGCGTCACTGTCGGCCTGAATCTGCCTTCATCTGCATTGGGTGCAAAAGACATTATTAAGATTGAAAATATCTTTGTCAGCGAAGAGCAAGCGCAGCAATTGGCACTGTACGCACCTAACGCTACTGTGAATCAAATTGAGAACTATGAAGTGGTGGCTAAGCTTCCACTCACGCTACCTCTGGATATTCTTGGTGTGTTCAGTTGCCCAAATACGAACTGTATTACGCACGATGAAAGCGCAGTAGAAACTAGCTTTAACGTCATTAACAAAGCCGATGACATCCATCTGAAGTGCAAATATTGCGAGAAAGTATTCTCACGCGAAATCATGACCGAGAATCACTGATAACGACTCGCCAACAGCATTAAAGCACGAAATAAACTGACTCGACTGCGCCGTGAGTCAGGCCGACGGAAATCGTCGGCTTTTTCTTGCGCTTGATGCGAACAAGAAACGACAACACACCTAAAATGTGATTTAGCAGGTTTACCTAATCGCTGCCAAGATGCAGACTAGGCGCCTACCCTGTTTCCGTACCCAATGTTTAATTAAGGATAGGTAAATGACTAAAGTGCTTCACACTGAACACGCGCCAGCAGCGATCGGTCCATACATTCAAGGTGTTGATCTTGGCAACATGGTACTGACCTCAGGCCAGATCCCAGTTAACCCAGTCACCGGTGAAGTATCTCCCGATATTGCTGTTCAGGCACGTCAGTCACTGGAAAATGTGAAAGCGGTTGTTGAGTCATCAGGCCTGAAAGTAGGCGATATCGTAAAAATGACTGTGTTCGTTAAAGATCTTAACGATTTCGGTACAGTGAACGATGTCTACGGTAAGTTCTTTGATGAGCACAATGTAGAACACTACCCAGCGCGTTCTTGCGTGGAAGTGGCTCGCCTGCCAAAAGATGTCGGTATCGAAATCGAAGCCATTGCGGTACGTAAGTAATTATTACGCCCGAAATTGACAGCGATAGAACGAAAAAAGCGGCGTGAATACGCCGCTTTTTATTTGTCTGTCACACCGTGTCTACGCTTACGCTGTTAGCTGCTTTTCAACATGGTCGACAACCTGAGAGAACCATGCCGTAAATCGCTCAGGCGTATCACGCATCGCACCAAGCATTTCGGCCTCTGGCCACCAATGCCAATCCATCACTTCATCAGGATTAGGCACAAGCGCCACGTCATCCGCTTTGCATACAATAATTTGGTCCAGCTCATGCTCAGTCAAATGGTTATCAAGTTCCGCGCGATAGCAAAATGTTACACCCATTTGAAACGCTAGCGGCGCAACAATCCCCAATTCTTCATTCAGGCGACGTGCAGCGGCAGCATCAAAAGATTCACCCTGCATGGGATGGGAGCAACACGTGTTAGTCCATAAACCGCCACTGTGATATTTGCTCTGAGCACGTTGCTGCAGCAAATACTCGCGCCCTTGCAACGTGTCGCGATAGATCATCACAGAAAAAGCCAAGTGCAGCAGACCCTGCTGATGCGCTGCCATTTTGTCAGCGAGCCCAATCGGCTCGCCGCTTTCCGTTACTAGAACAACCCAATCTTTCCGCATATCTGTTCTACTACTCTCAAAAACACCTGCAGTTATAAACACAAAAGGATACGCATCTGCGTATCCTTTTGTTCAACTTGTTTAGCCTTGAGCTTAAATGAAAGTTTATGACTTCTTGTTCAACTCGGCCACTTCTGCGTCAAGTTGCGCCAATTTTTCAGCCATCACATCATGGCAACGAGAAGCCAGTTCACGCACCTGCTCTTTGGTTAAGCCTTCAGTAGAGATAGGATCCATCACCTCCACAATCACGTGGCCGTTATCACCGCGCGATACGCTAAGATCACGGGTTGAGCTACACACGATAGGAACAATCGGCACACCAGCACCAATGGCTGCGTGAAACGCACCCGTTTTGAATGGCAGAAGTCCACGACCACGAGATCGTGTTCCTTCAGGGAACAACCAAACAGAAACATTATTCTCTTTGATTTTATCTACGACCTGACCAATCGTGCCCATCGCTTTACTGCGATTGTTACGATCAATCAAAATATTGCCGGTTAACCAATAAATGAGACCAAAAATAGGAATGTAGGTAAGGCTTTTCTTACCAACCGTCACCGCACCAGGGCGCACAGCGTTAGAAACCGTCACCAAATCCCAAGTATTCTGGTGATTGGCAATATACACACAAGTTCCTACGTCTTTTGAAGCCTCAGTCTGACGCAAGTCCAGTTTAATACCAAAAATGCTTGAAAGCCTGCCGAACCAGCGACCAATCGTATAAACATTCTTTGGATTTCTTGGACTTAGCAGGCAGTAACCACAACCGAAAACAAAGATGACAATCGCAAACAAGGCAATAGCCAACAGTCGTAGTATAAAGTACATTTTTCTCTCCTAATGCCTGACACCCGCAATCGGGGTAAGGAAAACGTCCCTGTGAGTAATACCCAACTCGCGTTGGCATTACAGCGTACAGGTGTGCGCTAAAACTCAATGGCGACTAGTATACGTATCCAACGACAAAATTCACCCATCGATCGGTCAATCATCGCCAAGCTGATAAAAAAACCCTCCTTCCGGAGGGTTTCGATTTTGATTTCGTGACTACGCTTCCGGTGTTTCTGATGGCTCAGCATCATTCGGTGATGCAATCTCTATCGTGGTAACGCGTTGTAATCCACGAGGCAGCATTGCTCCACGTCGTCCACGCTCTCCGCGGAAGTTATCAATGTCAGAAGGCTTGAGCGAAAGCTTACGCTTGCCGGCATGCAGAGTCACGGTAGCACCACTTGGTACCACGAATAACTGAGCAAGCAACTCTTCACGCGCTTTGGCGCGTGCAGCAGGGATATTAATGATCTTATTCCCTTTGCCTTTGCCCAACTGCGGCAACTCTTTCACCGGGAAGACCAACATACGGCCTTCGTTAGTGATAGCAATAATGTCGTCGTGATCGAGATCGCCCACTTTTTGAGGAGGCATTACTTCCGCAGCCTGGGGCAAACTGAGCAATGCTTTACCACTGCGGTTCTTCGACAGCAGATCATCATGCTTACACACAAAACCATAACCTGCGTCTGATGCCATCAGCACCACATTCTCGTTCTCGCCCATCAGTACATGACGGATTGTCGTGCCTGCAGTAACATTCAGGCGACCGGTAATAGGCTCACCTTGGCTACGTGCAGACGGCAAGCTGTGCGATTCAAGCGCATAGCTTCGACCATCCGTACCAATGAATACGACAGGTTGACTGCTCTTACCGCGTGCGGCAGCAAGGAAGCTATCACCAGATTTATAACTCAATGTGGTTGCATCTACATCATGCCCTTTGGCATGACGGATCCAACCTTTGTCTGACAGCACAACAGTGATCGGCTCGCTTGGGATCAGATCACGCTCTGTCATGGCTTTTGCTTCTTCGCGCTCAACCAATGGCGAGCGACGATCATCACCGTACTTTTCAGCATCGGCCATGATCTCTTTTTTCATCAGCGTGTTCATACGACGCTCAGAACCCAATAACTTCTCTAAGTGATCACGTTCTTTATTCAGCTCGTCTTGCTCACCGCGGATCTTAATCTCTTCCAGTTTGGCTAACTGGCGAAGTTTGATTTCAAGAATGGCTTCCGCTTGCGTCTCGCTAAGCTCAAAGCGCTGCATCAGCACATTTTTAGGCTTATCTTCGGTGCGGATGATCTCAATGACTTCATCAATGTTGAGATACGCTGCCAACAAACCATCAAGGATATGCAGGCGAGCCAATACTTTGTCTAAACGGAATTGCAGGCGACGGCGAACCGTCTCACGACGGAACACAAGCCATTCAGTCAGAATATGCAGCAGGCCTTTCACCTGTGGACGACCATCAAGGCCGATCATATTCATGTTCGCACGGTAGCTGCGCTCAAGGTCGGTAGAAGCAAACAGGTGATTCATCAGCTGATCGCAATCAACACGATTCGAACGTGGCACGATCACAATGCGAGTTGGGTTCTCGTGATCAGATTCATCACGAAGATCTTCCACCATTGGCAGTTTCTTCGCGCGCATTTGGTTGGCAATTTGCTCAAGCAACTTGGCACCAGACACCTGATGAGGCAATGCCGAAATGACGATGTCGCCATTTTCTTTATGCCAAACAGCACGCATTCTGACCGAACCTTTACCACTGCGATAAAGCTTTTTCAGCTCCACATTCGGGGTAATGATTTCAGCTTCAGTTGGATAGTCTGGCCCTTTAACATGTTCCAGAATGCCATCCAGATCGAGCTGAGGCGTATCAATCAATGCCACCAGCGCATTCGCCACTTCACGGGCATTGTGTGGGGGAATGTCTGTCGCCATACCCACCGCAATGCCCGTCACACCATTCAACAGAATGTGTGGCAAGCGCGCAGGCATGGTTTTTGGCTCTTTCATGGTGCCATCGAAGTTCGGCTGCCAATCAACAGTGCCTTGGCTGATTTCGCTCAACAACACTTCAGAGAATCGAGACAAGCGCGATTCTGTGTAACGCATTGCTGCAAAGGATTTTGGATCATCCGGCGCACCCCAGTTGCCCTGACCATCCACCAAGGGATAACGGTAGGAGAACGGTTGAGCCATCAATACCATGGCCTCATAACACGCTGAATCGCCGTGTGGGTGGTACTTACCTAACACGTCACCCACAGTACGGGCGGATTTTTTATATTTTGCTGTAGCCGACAGGCCCAGTTCCGACATTGCATAGATAATGCGGCGCTGTACTGGCTTTAGACCGTCACCGATAAACGGGAGTGCGCGGTCCATGATGACGTACATCGAGTAGTTGAGGTATGCATCCTCAGTGAACTTCCTAAGAGGAAGCTGCTCGACACCATCATAAGTGATATCAGTCATTGAAAACGTCCGATCTTAAAATCAAATTAAATGTCTGCCAACTCGGCCATATCGCCTTTTTCTTGCAGCCAATGGCGGCGATCTTCAGCGCGTTTCTTGCCTAGCAGCATATCCATCATGCGATCCGTTTCTTCTTGATCGTCTATGGTGAGCTGCACCAAACGACGAGTATTAGGATCCATGGTGGTTTCGCGAAGCTGCAATGGGTTCATCTCACCCAGACCTTTGAATCGCTGAACATCAATTTTTGCGCGCTTTTTACTTAAGCTTTCTAAAATGCCCTTTTTCTCTGCATCATCGAGGGCATAGAACACTTCTTTACCACAGTCGATACGATACAAAGGCGGCATCGCCACGTAAACGTGTCCGGCTTTTACTAGCGCATGGAAATGTTTAACAAACAACGCACACAGCAAAGTCGCAATGTGAAGACCATCCGAGTCCGCATCCGCGAGGATACACACTTTGCCGTAACGCAGGCTGGTCAGATCTTCGCTGTCAGGATCAATACCCAACGCCACTGAAATATCGTGAACTTCTTGTGATGCCAACACTTGGTCAGCAGACACTTCCCACGTATTTAGGATCTTACCGCGCAATGGCATGATCGCCTGAAATTCACGATCGCGGGCTTGTTTCGCTGAACCACCTGCCGAGTCACCCTCGACAAGGAAAAGTTCTGTACGTGCCAAATCTTGCATCGAGCAATCGGTCAGCTTACCCGGCAATGCAGGGCCAGAAGCCACCTTCTTACGCACGACTTTCTTGGCTGCGCGCATACGTTTGTGTGCGTTCGCAATACAAACTTCGGCTAACTGCTCTGCCAGTTGAGGGCGCTCATTGAGCCAAAGGCTGAATGAATCTTTCACCACACCAGAAACAAACGCGGCACATTGGCGCGACGACAAACGTTCTTTGGTTTGGCCAGCAAACTGCGGGTCCTGCATCTTCACCGAAAGCACATAGGCACAGCGCTCCCAGATATCGTCAGCCGTCAG
>NZ_JBGONO010000042.1:0-391 GCF_041439165.1 Enterovibrio sp. FF113
TTGAAGCAGGCGGGCATTCTACTGATTGGGTCGTTAACGTCAAGCGTTTATTTCCGTTCAGTTTTGAAGCCGTTTCGCCGTACTGATTGGGCTGTTTGTTCCGTGTGGAGCAGGTCGCCGTGTCAGTGAGTACGCATTATAGGGAGGCTTCGGGACTTGGCAAGGCCTTATTTGTCATTTCTTATTAAAAAGTAAGTCTTTGTATGAATTCCATGCGAAAGCCTTATTTCCACACATCTTATCAACAGCTATCACACATGTATCGGTGTATATCTATCAATTCTCACTTACCCCAATCTCCCCCTACCTAACAATTTATCAGCCTGAAAACGAAAATATCAGCGATGGAGTGAAATATCTCGTTCGTAGAAAGATCGGAAATATCTATAGA
>NZ_JBGONO010000042.1:485-15694 GCF_041439165.1 Enterovibrio sp. FF113
AGTAGATGTAGATGTAGATGTAGATGTAGATGTAGATGTAGATGTAGATGTAGATGTAGATGTAGAAAAGCGTTGCTCTTCTTTATATAGCTGTCAAACAATAATAGATATATGTAGCGCAGGATATGAAGCGAAGAGGGAAAAGACGCGTTATGAATTTGCAAAATTTAGATAAATAAAAAGCCAGGCAATGCCTGGCTTTTTATCGATAGGTTCAGCGTGCTTATTCAGCAGCTTCCTCAGCAGATTGCTCAGGACGATCTACCAACTCGATGTAAGCCATAGGGGCTTTATCGCCGACACGTACACCGCATTTAAGAATGCGAGTGTAACCGCCTGCACGAGAGGCAAAACGTGGACCTAGTTCGTTGAACAGCTTCGCTACAACTTCGTCATTACGAGTGCGAGCGAATGCAAGACGACGGTTAGCAACACTGTCGATCTTTGCTAGGGTAATCAATGGCTCAATTACGCGACGCAGCTCTTTTGCTTTAGGCAAAGTTGTTTTGATAACTTCATGAGTTACCAGAGAGCTAGCCATGTTGCTGAACATCGCTTTACGATGACTGCTGTTGCGATTGAGTTGACGACCACTCTTACGATGGCGCATGACCTAATCCTTCTAACTAAGTAATCAGTATCTGATTAATCTTCAGCGATTGATGCTGGCGGCCAGTTTTCCAGGCGCATACCCAGAGACAAACCACGTGAAGCCAGCACGTCTTTGATTTCAGTCAAAGACTTTTTACCAAGGTTAGGCGTCTTAAGAAGCTCAACCTCCGTACGCTGTACCAGATCACCGATGTAGTGGATCGCTTCTGCTTTCAAACAGTTAGCAGAGCGAACAGTTAGTTCCAGATCGTCTACAGGACGCAGTAGGATCGGATCGAACTCTGGCTTCTCTTCTTTCTCTTCAGGAACTCGTACATCACGAAGATCTACAAATGCATCCAGTTGTTCAGCAAGAATAGTTGCTGCACGACGGATAGCTTCCTCAGGATCAAGCGTACCATTGGTTTCCATATCGATAACCAACTTGTCTAGGTCAGTACGCTGTTCAACACGTGCTGCTTCAACATTGTAAGCAATACGGTCTACTGGGCTGAACGTCGCATCAACAAGTAGACGGCCGATAGGGCGCTCGTCTTCTTCAGTATGAATACGGGCTGACGCTGGTACATAGCCACGACCACGTTCTACCTTGATTCGCATGCTTATTTCAGCATTTGAATCTGTCAGGTGGCAGATTACGTGTTCTGGGTTCGCAATCTCAACACCACCGTCGTGGGTGATGTCGCCTGCAACAACAGGGCCTGCACCAGACTTATTAAGAGTAAGGATAACTTCATCTTTACCCTCTACCTTAACGGCCAGGCCTTTAAGGTTAAGCAGGATTTCCAGGATATCTTCCTGTACACCCTCTTTGGTGCTGTACTCGTGCAACACGCCATCAATCTCTACTTCTGTCACTGCGCAACCAGGCATAGATGACAGTAGGATACGACGTAGAGCATTGCCTAGGGTGTGACCAAAGCCACGCTCTAGCGGCTCAAGAGTTACTTTTGCGTGCGTCGAGCTTACTTGTTCTATGTCAACTAGACGCGGCTTAAGAAATTCTGTTACAGAACCCTGCATTGTGTCCTCTCTTTAGTTTAGCTTTACTTAGAGTAAAGCTCGACGATCAGGTGTTCGTTGATGTCAGCAGACAAATCTGAACGCTCTGGTAGGCGCTTGAAAGTGCCTTCCATTTTGTTGCTGTCTACTTCGATCCAAGTTGGCAGCTCGCGCTGAGCAGCAATTTCAAGTGCTGCTTTAATGCGTGCTTGGTTCTTAGCTTTCTCGCGAATGCTAACAACGTCATTAGCCGTTACCTTGAAAGAAGGAACGTTAACCACTTTGCCGTTTACTAGAATCGCCTTGTGGCTTACCAGCTGACGTGATTCAGCGCGAGTTGCGCCAAAGCCCATGCGGTAAACAACGTTATCCAGACGACCTTCTAGAAGTTGCAGCAGGTTTTCACCTGTGTTGCCTTTTAGGCGTGCAGCTTCTTGATAGTAGTTACGGAATTGCTTTTCAAGAACGCCATAAGTACGACGAACTTTCTGCTTCTCACGAAGCTGAACGCCGTATTCAGACAGACGACCGCGACGAGCGCCGTGCACGCCTGGGGCGTTGTCAATTTTACACTTGGTATCAATCGCGCGTACGCCTGACTTTAGGAACAAGTCAGTACCTTCGCGACGGCTAAGCTTCAGCTTAGGACCCAAATATCTTGCCATGATCTTTCTCCAGAATTCTAAGAAACAGCGTTATACGCGGCGTTTCTTAGGTGGACGACAACCGTTATGTGGGATTGGAGTCGCATCAACAATATTTGTGATACGGAAACCAGCCGCGTTCAGTGCGCGAATCGTAGATTCACGACCTGGACCAGGACCCTTTACCATAACTTCCAGGTTCTTAAGGCCATATTCTTTAGCCATCTCACCACAACGTTCAGCAGCAACCTGTGCAGCGAACGGAGTTGATTTACGAGAACCGCGGAAACCAGAACCACCTGCAGTTGCCCATGCAAGAGCATTACCTTGACGGTCTGTAATGGTAACGATTGTGTTGTTGAAAGACGCATGGATATGCGCTACGCCATCAGCAACTTGCTTGCGTACGCGTTTACGTGCGCGATTTGGTTGTTTAGCCATTAGTAATCACCTACCCCGATTATTTCTTGATCGGTTTGCGCGGACCCTTACGGGTACGAGCATTGGTCTTCGTGCGCTGGCCACGTAGTGGCAAGCTGCGACGATGACGCAAACCGCGGTAACAACCAAGGTCCATAAGACGCTTGATGTTCATTGAAACTTCACGACGTAGATCACCTTCTACGGTGTACTTGGCAACGCCATCACGCAGTAGATCGATCTGCTCTTCAGTTAGTTCACTGATCTTCATGCTTTCAGCAATACCAGTCTCAGCCAAAATAGCTTTTGAACGGGTTTTACCGATACCGAAAATCGCAGTCAATGCGATTACGGCATGCTTCTGATCAGGAATGTTAATGCCTGCAATACGGGCCACTATTCACTCCTAGTACTTTTTCAAGAAGAACCGCTGCAGAGCCCGTTGAGGATACGCAGCGGCTATACCACTTCTTTTGCACACACAAAAGGTGGGCTGGCTAATGTAGCCACCCTGCCTATATTTTGCAAGAAAAATATTCTGCTATTAGCCTTGGCGCTGCTTGTGCTTTGGCTCACTGCAAATCACGCGAACGACACCGTTACGCTTGATTACTTTACAGTTACGGCAGATTTTCTTAACGGAAGCACGAACTTTCATTGCTAAACTCCGTAGATGTCAATCTGTTATCGGCCATAGCCTTTCAGATTGGCTTTCTTCAACACGGACTCATATTGTTGAGACATCAGATGTGTCTGAACTTGAGCCATAAAGTCCATGATTACTACGACTACAATAAGTAGGGAAGTACCGCCAAAATAGAAGCGTACATTCCAAGCAATCATCATGAACTCGGGGATCAGACAGATAAAGGTGATATACAACGCACCCGCAAGGGTTAGTCGAGTCATTACTTTATCAATGTACTTTGCAGTCTGCTCGCCCGGGCGAATACCAGGTACGAATGCACCAGACTTCTTCAGATTGTCTGCTGTCTCACGCGGGTTGAAAACCAACGCCGTGTAGAAGAAACAGAAAAAGATAATCGCTGCAGCATAAAGAATTACATACAGTGGTTGACCAGGACTCAGTGCCAATGACACATCAGCTAGCCAGCCCAACTGTTCACTTTGACCAAACCATTGGGCCAAGGTGCCTGGAAACAGGATAATGCTTGATGCAAAAATTGCCGGAATTACGCCTGCCATGTTTATTTTCAATGGCAAGTGAGTGCTCTGTGCAGCAAAAACACGACGGCCTTGCTGACGTTTGGCGTAGTTAACGACGATACGACGTTGACCACGTTCCATGAACACTACGAACGCAATTACTGCAAATGCAATTACCGCAATCAACAGAAGAAGAAGCACGTGCAATTCACCTTGACGCGCTTGCTCCGCTGTCTGTCCAATAGCGGATGGTAATCCTGCAACGATACCCGTGAAAATAATCAAGGAAATACCGTTACCGATACCTCGCTCAGTGATCTGCTCACCTAACCACATCAAGAACATGGTACCGGTAACCAAACTCACAACAGCAGTGAAGTAGAAACCAAACCCTGGGTTAACCACAAGGCCTGGAATCATACTTGGCAACCCGGTAGCGATACCAATCGCTTGGAAGGTTGCCAGCACTAACGTGCCGTAGCGGGTGTACTGGCTAATCTTGCGACGACCAGACTCCCCCTCCTTTTTCAACTCAGCCAAGGCTGGATGAACTACCGTAAGCAGCTGGACAATAATCGATGCCGATATATACGGCATGATACCCAATGCTAAGATAGAAGCACGCTCAAGAGCACCACCAGAGAACATGTTAAACAGTTCAATGATGGTACCTTGTTGCTGTTCGAACAGATCGGCAAGTACAGCAGCGTCAATACCAGGAATTGGTACAAAAGAGCCGGCACGGAAAACCAATAACGCACCTACCACAAACAGTAGACGGCTTTTGAGTTCCGCAAGTCCACCTTTTGCACTACTAAAATTTTGTCCTGGTTGTTTTGCCATCTGTACCTCGTCCTCGAGCTAATTATTCCTCGATTTTACCGCCAGCAGCTTCAATTGCAGCTTGAGCACCTTTGGTAACGCGAAGACCTTTAATAGTCACTGAACGCGCGATTTCACCAGACAGTACGATTTTCGCCGTACGGATGTCTTTAGTGATAACGTTAGCTGCTTTCAGTGTCTCAAGGCTTACTACGTCACCTTCAACTTTAGCCAGTTCGCTTAGACGAACTTCAGCTGCAGTTAGGCTCTTACGAGAAGTAAAACCAAATTTTGGCAGACGTTGTTTCAAAGGCATTTGACCGCCTTCGAAACCTGGGCGCACAGAACCACCTGAACGTGATTTCTGACCTTTGTGACCGCGGCCACCAGTTTTGCCCAGGCCTGAACCGATACCACGACCTACGCGCTTCTTAGAAGGCTTAGAACCCGCGGCCGGAGATAGAGTATTCAAACGCATGCGATTACTCCTCCACTTTAACCATGTAGTAAACTTGATTGATCATGCCGCGTACGCAAGCAGTATCTTCAAGTTCAACGGTGTGGTTGATGCGACGAAGGCCCAAGCCACGCAGCGAAGCTTTATGTTTCGGCAGTCGGCCGATAGAGCTACGAGTCTGAGTTACTTTAATAGTTTTAGCCATGTCGAATTACCCCAGAATTTCGTTTACTGGCAGACCGCGCTTGGCAGCTACCATTTCTGGAGACTTCATACCACCCAAACCAAGAATCGTTGCACGAACGATGTTGATTGGGTTAGTAGAACCGTATGCTTTCGCCAGAACGTTGCGAACACCCGCAACTTCTAGTACTGCACGCATCGCACCACCTGCGATGATACCTGTACCTTCTGAAGCAGGTTGCATGTACACTTTTGAACCAGTGTGGCGACCTTTAACAGCGTGGTGCAGAGTACCGTCATTCAACGCGATAGTAACCATGTTACGACGCGCTTTTTCCATTGATTTTTGGATAGCGGCAGGTACTTCACGGGCTTTGCCGTAACCGAAACCTACGCGACCATTGCCATCACCAACTACAGTAAGAGCGGTGAAGCTAAAGATGCGACCACCTTTAACCGTTTTAGAAACACGGTTAACAGCAATCAGCTTCTCTTGCAAATCACTTTGTTGTTTTTCGTTAGCCATCTTTCCGCCTACCTTAGAATTTCAGACCAGCTTCACGGGCAGCATCTGCCAGTGCAGCCACGCGGCCGTGGTATTGGAAACCGGAGCGGTCAAAAGCAACAGATTCGATGCCTTTTTCCAGCGCACGTTCAGCGACTGCTTTACCCACAGCTGCTGCAGCGTCTTTGTTACCGGTACTCGTCAATTGATCACGGATCGCTTTTTCTACGGTAGAAGCAGCTGCGATAACTTCAGAGCCATTAGCTGCGATAACCTGTGCGTACACGTGACGTGGAGTACGGTGCACAACTAGGCGAGTCGCACCCAGTTCAGCAATCTTGCGACGCGCTCGGGTCGCACGACGGATACGAGCAATTTTCTTATCCATAGTGTTACCTTACTTCTTCTTAGCTTCTTTAGTACGCACGACTTCGTCAGAGTAACGAACACCTTTGCCTTTGTAAGGCTCAGGTTGACGGTATGCGCGGATGTCAGCAGCTACTTGACCAACTAATTGCTTGTCTGTACCAGTCAAAACAATTTCAGTTTGGCTTGGGCATTCTGCTTTGATGCCTGCAGGCAGGTCGTGTTCAACAGGGTGAGAGAAGCCCAAAGTTAGAGCTACTGCGTTACCCTTGATTGATGCACGATAACCAACACCTTTCAGGATCAGTTTCTTGGTAAAGCCTTGAGTAACACCAACAACCATGTTGTTTACTAGTGCACGTGCAGTACCAGCTTGGGCGTTAGCCTTTGCGATACCTTCGCGCGGTGCAAACTTCACAGCGTCGTCTTCTTGGCTTAATACCACTGCATTATTGATAACGCGGGACAATTCGCCCAAGCTACCTTTAACAGTGATTTCCTGACCGTTAAGGTTCACCTCTACGCCGGCAGGAATTACTACGGGTGCTTTTGCAACACGAGACATTTCCTACTCCTTAAGCTACGTAGCAGATGATCTCACCGCCCAGACCCGCTTTGCGAGCGGCGCGGTCGGTCATCAAACCTTTAGAAGTTGATATTACAGCAATACCCAGACCACCCATTACAGAAGGCAGCGCATCTTTTTTCTTATAGATACGCAGACCTGGACGGCTTACACGTTGGATTTGCTCGATAACTGGGTTTGCTTCGAAGTATTTCAAAGTCACTTCCAGTTCTGGCTTAACATCGCTTGTAACAGCGTAGTCAGCCACATAGCCTTCAACTTTAAGTAGCTCAGCAATTGCCACTTTAAGTTTCGACGAAGGCATTTTAACAGCAACTTTCGCTGCTGTCTGACCGTTGCGAATGCGGGTCAGCATATCCGAAATCGGATCTTGCATGCTCATAAGTCTTTACTCCCGAGATTCAATTACCAGCTCGCCTTACGCAGACCCGGAATCTCGCCTTTCATGCAAGCTTCACGGACCTTGATTCGGCTAAGGCCGAATTTACGTAGGTAGCCATGTGGACGACCAGTCTGGTTACAGCGGTTACGCTTACGAGACGTGGATGAATCACGCGGTAAAGATTGAAGCTTCAGGACTGCATCCCAACGATCTTCTTCAGACGTGTTTACACTTTTAATTGCAGCTTTAAGTGCAGCGCGCTTTTCAGCAAACTTTACTACCAGCTTCGCGCGTTTTACTTCGCGCGCTTTCATTGATTGCTTAGCCATTACAGTAACCCTTCACCTTACTTACGGAATGGGAAGTTAAAGGCAGCCAGCAGAGCTTGACCTTCCTCATCAGTCGCCGCTGTAGTCGTGATAGTAATATCAAGACCACGGATACGATCTACTTTGTCGTAGTCGATCTCTGGGAAGATGATTTGCTCACGAACGCCCATGCTATAGTTACCGCGACCGTCGAAAGATTTCGAACTCACGCCGCGGAAGTCGCGTACACGTGGTAGAGCGATTGAAATCAAACGCTCAAAGAAATCCCACATACGTTCGCCACGCAGGGTTACTTTACAACCAATAGGGTAGCCCTCTCGGATCTTGAAGCCAGCAACAGATTTACGTGCTTTAGTGATAAGCGGCTTCTGACCAGTAATAGTGGTCATATCTGAAGCTGCGTTCTCAAGCAGTTTTTTATCGTTGATCGCTTCGCCCACACCCATGTTCAGGGTGATCTTTTCGATCCTTGGGACTTGCATGATACTCTTGTATTCGAACTTTTCAGCAAGCTCTTTTACAACAGTCTCTTTGTAGTAATCATGCAGTTTCGCCATAGTACTACTCCAACTTACTTAATAGTTTCGCCATTCGACTTAAAGAAACGGACTTTTTTGCCGTCTTCAAATCGGAAGCCTACACGGTCTGCTTTACCAGTTGCCGCGTTGTAGATAGCCACGTTAGAAACGTCAAGAGCTGCTTCTTTTTCAATGATGCCGCCTTGAACACCCATTGCCGGAACTGGCTTCTGGTGTTTCTTAACTAGGTTGATACCTTCAACGATAACCTTACCGGTAGTCAGTACCTTAGATACTTTACCTTTCTTGCCTTTATCTTTACCAACAAGAACGATAATTTCGTCTTCACGACGGATTTTAGCTGCCATTTTTAAACCGCTCCTTACAGAACTTCAGGCGCCAGAGACACAATCTTCATGAACTTATCGCCACGAAGTTCACGTGTCACAGGGCCAAAGATACGAGTACCGATTGGTTGCTCGGTGTTGTCGTTCAACAATACGCAAGCATTACGGTCGAAGCGAATGACAGAGCCGTCTGGACGACGAACGCCTTTACGGGTGCGTACTACAACCGCCTTCAGGACGTCACCTTTCTTAACTTTACCGCGTGGGATTGCATCCTTCACGGTAACTTTGATGACATCGCCGATATGGGCGTAGCGACGGTGTGAACCACCCAGCACCTTAATACACATTACACTGCGAGCGCCGGAGTTGTCGGCTGCATCCAGCATACTTTGCATTTGGATCATGGTAAGTGCTCCGCTGTTATTACATCTAGACCCATCTCGGGTCGGGCTGCCTTATTACAAGGGCGGCGAATAATAACACTATTTTTTAAAGATGAATAGATAAAAAATAAACGGCCCCAAAGTTGGAGCCGTTTAAATTTTAACCGTTGGAAAGTTACCCTTACAGGCGTGCTTTCTCAACTACGCGTACCAGAGTCCAAGACTTAGTCTTAGACAGTGGACGGCACTCACGAACTTCAACTTTATCGCCTTGGGCGCATTCGTTGTTTTCATCGTGAACATGTAGTTTAGTTGTACGCTTGATGAACTTACCGTAGATCGGGTGTTTCACCTGGCGCTCAATTGCAACAACAATAGACTTGTCGCCTTTGTCGCTAACTACAAGGCCTTGTTGAGTACGGATTTGGTCGCTCATTATGCGTTGCCCTTCTGGTTCAGAACGGTTTTAACACGTGCGATATCACGACGAACAGTCTTCAGAGTGTGAGTCTGCTGAAGTTGACCTGTAGCTGATTGCATGCGCAGGTTGAATTGCTCACGCAGCAGACCCAGCAGTTCTTCATTCAGCTGTTCTACGCTCTTTTCGCGAAGTTCTTGTGCTTTCATCACATCACCGCCTTAGTTACGAAAGTGGTTTTGATTGGTAGTTTACGTGAAGCTAGCTCGAATGCTTCGCGAGCTAGGGTTTCAGAAACACCATCCATCTCGTACAGGACTTTACCTGGTTGAATTTGTGCAACCCAGTAACTAACAGAACCCTTACCTTTACCCTGACGAACTTCCAGAGGTTTAGTAGTGATCGGCTTGTCTGGGAAAACACGGATCCAGATTTGACCCTGACGTTTAATGTGACGAGTCATAGCACGACGTGCAGCTTCGATCTGACGAGCAGTGATACGACCACGACCAACAGCTTTAAGGCCGAAGGTACCGAAGCTTACGTCAGTACCCGCAGCAAGACCGCGGTTACGACCTTTAAAAGCCTTGCGGAACTTAGTACGTTTTGGTTGAAGCATCGATAGACTCCTTACTTACGGCCTTTACGCTGCTTCTTAGGCTTGTCAGCCTGTGGCTCAGCAACTGGCATACCGCCTAGAACTTCACCTTTGAAGATCCAAACTTTAATACCAATTACACCGTAAGTGGTGTGAGCCGAAGAAGTTGCGTAGTCAATATCAGCACGAAGGGTGTGCAATGGCACACGACCTTCACGGTACCACTCGGTACGAGCGATTTCAGCGCCGCCAAGACGGCCGCTTACTTCCACTTTGATACCTTTGGCGCCTAGACGCATTGCGTTTTGTACCGCGCGCTTCATAGCACGACGGAACATAACACGACGCTCTAGCTGAGAAGCGATGCTGTCACCAACAAGCTGAGCATCAAGCTCTGGCTTACGTACTTCTGCAATGTTGATTTGTGCAGGTACACCGGCTAGTTGAGCAACGCGAGCGCGTAGTTTTTCTACGTCTTCGCCTTTCTTACCGATAACAACACCTGGGCGAGCAGTGTGAATAGTCACACGAATACTCTTAGCAGGGCGCTCGATAACGATGCGAGATACAGACGCTTTTTTCAGTTCATTAGTCAGGAACTGACGTACCTTGAAGTCGCCATCTAGGTTATCAGCGAAATCTTGGCTGTTAGCAAACCAAGTGGAATTCCAAGGCTTACAAATGCCAAGACGAATACCATTAGGATGTACTTTTTGACCCATTGCTTTCTCTCCTCGTCTCTTAGCGGTCTGCTACAACAATAGTGATGTGGCTAGAACGCTTCAAGATGCGATCGGCACGGCCTTTTGCACGAGGCATAATGCGCTTCATGACTGGACCTTCGTCAACAAAGATTTTTGCGACATTCAAATCATCAATGTCAGCACCTTCGTTATGCTCGGCGTTTGCGATAGCAGACTCCAGAACTTTCTTGATCAGCTCAGCAGCTTTTTTGTCGCTGAACGTCAGAACTTCTAGAGCTTGTGCGACGTTTTTACCGCGCACTTGGTCTGCAACCAAACGTGCTTTTTGAGGCGAAATACGAGCAAAGCGATGTTTAGCAATAGCTTCCATATCTTAACTCCTAACGCTTCTTAGCTTTCTTATCTGCAGCATGGCCGCGATAAGTACGTGTTGGTGCAAATTCGCCCAGCTTGTGACCGATCATCTCTTCAGTGACGAAAACAGGTACGTGCTGACGACCATTATGGACAGCGATGGTCAAACCGATCATCTGAGGGATGATCATTGAACGACGGGACCAAGTCTTAACAGGCTTTTTGTCACCGCTTTCCAACGCTTTCTCTACCTTCTTCAGCAAGTGCAGGTCAATAAATGGACCTTTCTTGAGAGAACGTGGCATGGCGTATCCTCTTTAAAATTACTTGTTACGACGACGTACAATGTACTTGTCGGTACGTTTGTTCTTACGGGTTTTGAAGCCCTTAGTTGGCATACCCCAAGGTGATACTGGGTGACGACCGCCTGATGTACGACCTTCACCACCACCGTGTGGGTGATCCACTGGGTTCATTGCTACACCACGTACGGTAGGGCGAACGCCTCTCCAACGTGTTGCACCAGCTTTACCCAATTCACGCAGCATGTGCTCTGCGTTACCAACTTCACCGATGGTCGCACGACCTTCAGAAAGAACCTTACGCATTTCGCCAGAACGCAAACGAATAGTTACGTATGCGCCATCGCGAGCAACGATTTGTGCGTATGCACCTGCTGAACGAGCCAGCTGTGCACCTTTACCAGGTTTCAGTTCAACACAGTGAACAGTTGAACCTACTGGGATGTTGCGCATTGGCAGGGTGTTACCTGCTTTAATTGCAGCATCTGGACCAGATTGGATCTGATCGCCAGCTTTCATACCTTTAGGTGCAATGATGTAACGACGCTCACCGTCTGCGTACAGAACCAGTGCAATGTTTGCACTGCGGTTTGGATCGTATTCCAGGCGCTCAACTTTCGCTGGGATGCCGTCTTTAGTACGCTTGAAGTCAATCAAACGGTAGTGTTGCTTATGACCACCACCGATGTGACGTACTGTGATTCGACCGTTGTTGTTACGACCGCCTGACTTCTGGTTTTTCTCCAGAAGCGGTGCGTAAGGCTTACCTTTGTACAGGTCAGCGTTAACAATTTTAACAACGTGACGACGACCCGGTGAAGTAGGCTTACATTTAACAATTGCCATTTTTTAATACTCCTCCGTCTTACTCAGCGCCGCCAGCGAAGTCGATGTCTTGACCTTCTTTCAAGATGACATACGCTTTTTTGACGTCTGAACGACGACCTTGGCGAGCACCTTGACGTTTGGTCTTACCCTTAGTGATAAGAGTATTTACAGACTTAACTTCAACTTCGAACAGTTTCTCAACTGCCGCTTTGATCTCTTTCTTAGTTGCAGTCATCGCTACTTTGAAAACGATAGTGTTACCGTTTTCTGCAGCCATGGTTGCTTTTTCAGAGATGTGCGGAGCACGTAGAACTTTAAGGATACGCTCTTCAGTGATCATCCCAGCATCTCCTCAACTTGCTTAACTGCAGCAGCAGTCATAACGACTTTGTCGAAAGCGATCAGGCTAACTGGGTCAATGCCTGCTGCATCACGGATATCAACCTTGTACAGGTTGCGTGCTGCAAGGAACAGGTTCTCATCGACTTCTGCAGTTACGATCAGAGCTTCTGTTAGCTCAAGCTCTTTCAGCTTAGCAATCAGCTCTTTAGTTTTTGGTGCTTCAACTGAGAAGTTGTCAACAACGATCAAACGATCTTGACGAACTAGCTCAGAAAGAATGCTCTTTAGAGCACCACGGTACATCTTTTTGTTAACTTTCTGGCTATGGTCCTGAGGACGAGCTGCGAAAGTTACACCACCCGAGCGCCAAATTGGGCTACGGATTGTACCTGCACGGGCGCGACCAGTACCCTTCTGACGCCATGGCTTAGCACCACCACCGCGTACATCTGAACGGGTTTTCTGAGCACGAGTACCCTGACGGGCACCAGCTGCGTATGCAACGACTACCTGGTGTACCAGGGCTTCGTTGTATTCACGCCCGAAGGTAGTTTCGGAGACAGTTAGCGCATCAGCGCCTTTGACTACCAATTCCATTACTAACTCCTCGACGTTACGCTTTAACGGCTGGTTTAACGATCACGTTGCTGCCAGTAGCACCAGGGACTGCACCTTTAATAAGTAGCAGTTTGCGCTCAGCGTCAACACGTACGATCTCTAGGTTCTGAGTTGTTACTTGTTCAGCACCCATGTGACCAGCCATTTTTTTGCCTTTGAATACACGGCCTGGAGTTTGGCATTGGCCAATTGAACCCGGAGCACGGTGAGACAAAGAGTTACCATGGGTCATATCTTGAGTACGGAAGTTCCAACGCTTAACAGCGCCTTGGAAGCCCTTACCTTTAGATGTACCAGTAACGTCTACTTTCTTAATATCTGCAAACAGATCTACGTTCAGCTCAGCGCCGACTTCGAACTCTTCACCACCATTCAGACGGAATTCCCACAGACCGCGACCAGCTTCAACACCTGCTTTCGCAAAGTGACCAGCTGCTGGCTTAGAAACGCGGCTTGCTTTCTTCACACCTGAAGTTACTTGGATAGCAGAGTAACCATCTACTTCAGGAGTACGTACCTGAGTAACACGGTTAGTTTCTACTTCTACAACGGTTACAGGGATAGAAACGCCATCTTCAGTGAAGATGCGAGTCATACCTACTTTACGACCGACTAGACCAATCATTACTTATATCCCCTCTTAACCCAGGCTGATTTGAACATCAACGCCCGCAGCAAGGTCAAGACGCATCAGAGCATCAACAGTTTTATCTGTTGGCTCAACGATGTCGATCAGACGCTTGTGAGTACGAATTTCGTACTGGTCACGTGCATCTTTATTGACGTGCGGAGAGACAAGAACGGTGAAGCGCTCTTTACGAGTTGGCAGTGGGATAGGACCACGAACCTGCGCACCAGTGCGCTTTGCGGTTTCAACGATTTCCGCAGTAGACTGATCGATCAAACGATGATCGAAAGCCTTCAGGCGGATACGGATACGTTGGTTCTGCATTAGACAGAGCTCCAAATAAAAAAATTACACAAACAATATCGCCACTCTACCACGTGAAAACGAGGGAATGCCGATTGATTTATGTGAAACCGTAGTATCAATATTTGATACATTGTCAGCCACTTAACGTGACTGCGAACATAAGCGGAGTATACATTACAGACTAATCAAGCTTAACGCTTACTGCGACTAGTCTTCCTCCTGTGCTCATTGGTTCACAACTGTACTTACGAGAGCATTTTGTCTCAGGCAGTGCGGGCATTATACAGATCGCAAATGGCTTTGCAAGCCACGTTTAAAAATTAATCACAGGCCACGTTTTAAGGCCGTTTAAACCTATTACTCGGCCTCAATCATCTGAGCTTGGTTGTAGTTTTGAATCCCAACTTTTTCGATAAGACCGAGTTGGGTTTCTAACCAATCAACATGCTCTTCTTCATCTTCTAGAATATGATTGAACAGATCGCGAGAAACATAATCTCGAACACTTTCGGCATACTCAATCGCATCCCTTAAATCAGGAATCGCATCCATTTCTAACGCCAAATCGCATTCGAGCATTTCTTTCGTATCTTCACCGATTCGAAGTTTTCCAAGATCTTGCAAATTAGGGATGCCTTCAAGGAATAGTATTCGTTCGATGAGATCGTCAGCATGCTTCATTTCATCTATAGATTCTTCATACTCTTTATCGGCGAGCACTTTCAATCCCCAGTCTTTATACATTCGGGAGTGAAGGAAGTATTGGTTGATAGCAATCAGTTCATTGGCGAGGGATTTGTTGAGGTGTTGAATGATTTTGGGGTCAGATTTCATGACTCACGCTCCTTTTCGGCTTCTAGTAAAAATAGAAGCGAGAAAAGGCCTGTCAATGTTAAAAGTGGTACATAGTCGTGCTAAGCAGACTCAGCATGCTTGTTGATAAAGCGGATTGGATTCTACGTCTTGCAATATCTCTTTCGCTGACCGAATACACTTACCACACTGAGAGCCTAAAGGTAGCGCTTTGCGAATAGCGCGAATGTCTGTCATTCCCTGCTCGTAAGCTAACTTTTTTAATGTCTTATCGGAAATACCATGACATAGGCAAACGTACATTTGAATCTACCTCAACAACAATCTTACAAGAAATATAAATGAGAACGGTTTGTATTACCAATCGTTTTTATCAATTATTCCTCTCTTTTCTTGCCTAATTTTTACGCACTATTTTTTGTGTTTTATGCCTTTAATAAACACCAGATACAAAAAAGGACGCCGAAGCGTCCTTTTTAAGCATTGTGCTATCGGAGCTTAAAATTAAGCAACGATCTTAGCAACAACACCTGCACCAACTGTACGACCACCTTCGCGGATTGCGAAGCGTA
>NZ_JBGONO010000043.1:0-11480 GCF_041439165.1 Enterovibrio sp. FF113
TCTTCACTTCATACACTACGGTTGGTGCAGTAGTGATCAAATCAAGGTTGTATTCACGCTCAAGACGCTCTTGAATGATTTCCATGTGCAGCATGCCAAGGAAACCACAACGGAAACCAAAGCCCAGAGCCGCCGAGTTCTCTGGCTCATAGAATAACGATGCATCGTTCAGGCTCAGCTTGCCGAGCGCGTCACGGAAGTTCTCATAATCATCAGACGAAACAGGGAACAGACCCGCATAAACCTGAGGCTTCACTTTCTTAAAGCCAGGCAATGCTTTTTCTGCGCCATTTTTCGCTTGCGTCAGGGTGTCACCCACAGGTGCGCCCAAAATGTCTTTAATACCACAAACAACCCAGCCTACCTCACCAGTACGCAGACCTTGGGTATCCGTTTGTTTTGGTGTGAAGATACCGATGCGATCAACACCCCAGATTTGGCCCGTGCTCATGACTTTGATCTTGTCGTTTTTCTTCAGTTCGCCATTTTTAATGCGAACCAGAGAAACCACGCCCAAGTAGTTATCAAACCATGAGTCAATGATCAGCGCCTGCAGCGGCCCTTCTGGGTCACCTTCTGGCGCAGGGACACTTCTCACGATCTCTTCGAGTACCAAATCTACACCCAAGCCTGTTTTCGCAGAACAGCGAACGGCTTCAGTGGCATCGATACCAACGATATCTTCAATTTCTTCAGCAACACGATCAGGGTCGGCGGCTGGCAAATCGATTTTGTTCAAGATAGGAACGACTTCTAGGTCCATCTCGATAGCTGTATAACAGTTAGCGAGTGTCTGAGCTTCTACGCCCTGACCCGCGTCAACCACCAGCAAAGCACCCTCACAGGCTGCCAAAGAACGTGATACTTCATAAGAGAAGTCAACGTGCCCTGGGGTGTCGATGAAGTTCAGCTGATAGGTTTCCCCGTCATTTGCTGTGTAATTCAGCGTCACACTTTGTGCTTTGATGGTGATACCACGTTCGCGTTCTAGATCCATAGAATCTAGAACCTGCGCTGCCATTTCACGTGTAGTAAGACCACCGCAAACCTGAATTAAACGGTCTGATAGGGTCGACTTACCGTGGTCAATGTGGGCAATAATCGAAAAATTACGAATGTGCTTCATAGATGGTGTGACTAACTCGTTAGTGAAAATTGGAGGATCTCTCGATCAAGTGGCGGGATTCTACCGAAATTAACGGCTAGTCGCTATCATCAGTTGCGGCATTTATCACCGCCGCACTGCCAACTGCGCCACCGAGCACGCGTAAAAGCGTCGGTGTGGTGCGTGTATCCTGCTCAAGCTTGTGTGAAAAATGGCGTGCTACAGCAACACCCGCAATACCTGCCAGTGCTGATAGCAAGATAACAATACCTTCGCCAACGGACAGTAGAGTAGACAAAAACTGGCCCAATACCGCACCTGCAATGGCAAACATTAAAGGCAGAATATAGACCAGCATTGCTGATCTGAGGACAGTTTGTTCCTCTAGACCAATTTCTATCAGGCTACCGACTGTCACTGATTTGGCGGAAGGCACCCGAATATCGAGCACCTTTCCCGGCAATGCGTTGCTGACAATGCCCGTGCCGCAGCTGCTTTTTGACGCGCAACTGCCACAGCTGGTTTTCTGCTGACAACGGACGGTCAAATAACCGTCACCATTGCCAGTCACTTCAGCCAACGCCTTGATCATGGGGTTTGATTCTCACTCACTGCAGAATCAACCGATGCTTCGTCAGCTGGAGATAACTTAACTGACTCTGCGATTTTTTTTGCTGTCGCAGGCGGAATGTCACCTACAACCGTAATTTCCGCATTGCCCACCACATGGCTATGTAGTGTACGGCTACCCTTGCGAACCAATTGCTCTCTCACTGACATCTTGTCCGCTTCCGCCAAGTACACAGAAAAACTAAACAAGCCATCGCTGAACATCTGGCTTTCTACTGGACGCTCCGTAATCAGCAAACGGTGACGGTTCTGATAAATTGGCGTAAAGCCTTCAGGCAAGCCAGTCACTTGCCATTTCAATACCGAATCAGAAGACTTGGGTACCTGCACCACGGGTGGCAATTCAAGTGCTGCCAACGTACTCATGCCTTCGCTGATTTGCGGAGAAATGACCAATGATAGCGCGCGATATTGCTCAATGGGATCACCATCGCGGTCGAGCAAATCAGCACGCACTAGTAGCTTACTGCTTTGGTCTATCCACAACACATACGAGTAGCGTTCACCGTCTTTAGGAGACACACGTACCACGTCACAAGGAACGCCTGCTTCTCGCGCTCTGCCCAATGGCACAAAATCGTACATGGTCGAAAGATGTTCGATGTCCGCCTGCATAATGGCAGGAAGCGGCGCAACCATTTGGCTACTTTCAATGGTAAAAGGGTCGATGCCCGGTTCGAAGTAGCTGATCTCATTGCCACGGCGAATGACTTCACGCGGAGGACCACTCAAATAAGCGATGTGACCAAATGACTCGCCTTCAACCAGTGCATGACGGAAACGAAGTGGTTCGATGCTATTTTTACGCACCAATATGTAGGATAACTCGTAGTTCTGTTGCTCGGTGGCCTGGCCCATCTGATGTAGCAATGCCTCGGCGGGGTTTTCTTCCGTCGAGGCATTGGCGACCAGACTGACCAGTGCAACAGCACCGATCAGGAAAGCTTTCATCAATCTATTTGCTCATGTCAGGTGTTAGCATCACGCCTTGGTCAATGATTTCATCAGCATTGAGGCGCAGCTGCAACTCATAGTCTTGGAACATCGCATTCACGCGACGACGTTGCTCCATCACCAAAGCTTCCGAAGGGTTGCTCTGCATCGAATCTCGGCTAAGGCTCACAGGCTCTGCCGATCCGCCAAGCGGAATGGTTTGCAGGACAGGCGGTTGAGAGTTGGCCAGCGTCGTATTGGCATCAAAGCCACCATTGTATTGCTGAACACCCACGATCACAGCGAGTGAGACGGCCGCTGCCATGCCCACTTGCGTGAGCTGCTGCAACCAAGACGGCATCGATTTTCTCGCCGTCTGAGGTGTCGGCTGAGACTCGTGCAAAGGCACGACATTCGGTGCCACTACCGTATCTACAGTTTGCGCATCCGATGTTTGCAAGCCATAGCTTGGCTCATTGTCTAACGCGGCGGCCACACTGGCGGCGATATCCCAATTCGGATTTTTCGGCGCATCTCCACGCATGACATCGCGAGTAACGGCAAAGCTTTTCCATGCTTCTTGCGCAGACGGATCATTTTCTAGCGCTTCAATCAGCGCCTGATCTATCTCGTTACCATCAAACAATGCGGAAAGGTTTTCTTTTTCAGCCATTTATTTCACCGTTTTCAACAGTTAAAACTGTTACTGGTTCATGAGTGGACGAACACGTTTGTCTACCGCTTCCCTGGCACGGAAAATACGCGAGCGTACCGTTCCTACCGGGCAGTCCATTACTTCTGCAATCTCTTCATAACTCAAGCCGTCGATTTCGCGCAGTGTAATGGCCGTTTTCAGATCTTCAGGCAGGGCTTCAATCGTACTAAACACCACCTGCTTCAACTGTTCTGACAACATAAGGTTCTCAGGGTTCGATATTTCTTTCAGTGCTCCACCATTTTCATAATTTTCAGCTTCTTCAGCATCAATATCACTGGCTGGTGGACGGCGTCCTTGGGCGACCAAATAGTTCTTCGCGGTATTGACTGCAATGCGATACAACCACGTATAAAAGGCGCTTTCACCTCGGAAGCCAGGCAAAGCTCGATAAGCTTTGATAAAGGCTTCTTGAGTGACATCGGGGACATCACCGCTATTGTTCACATAGCGAGAGATAAGGTTGCTTACCTTATGCTGATATTTGATGACCAACAGATTAAACGCCTGTTTATCGCCGTTCTGTACGCGCTCTATTAAGGCTTGATCAGTTAACTGCTCGCTCATTCGAGCGCCTTCTCCTTATTATTGATACCAATGCGCTTCTTTAACGCAATAACGCTATTCACACGATAAAGTGTCACAGTAAAACGTCAGAAGACCGTCAGCACTTGGTATTTCTTTTCGCTCGTTGTCACTTTGCTGCCACTAAATTTAAAAAAAACGACACGTCGTAAAGAGTGAGCAAAGTGTATGAGTGATACGGTAATATAAAGTTCCCTAAAAAGGCGGGATTCGTCTCATGATCCGATCCAGCTCGCAAAGTCTACCAGATAGCATGGTGACTCTGTAACCACTGCGTCTCGCCATATCCTTATCTCTGTGAATATAACGAGTATCTAACGCTCGGCCCACTTAGCATTCTACGGTCTGCCGGATTAGTGTAAACTGACCAAACCACCTGAATATCTCGTTGTTTCAAATGACAGCAGGCGGATTTGTGCAAGCTTCATTTGAGAGAAAGGAATACATAATCAATGAGCAAACACCCAGAACACATCTGTGACGTACTGGTTATTGGCAGTGGTGCCGCGGGTTTATCCCTAGCACTGCATCTTGCGCCGACACAAAAAGTGATGGTGTTAAGCAAAGGCCCAAGCAGTGAAGGGGCAACTTACTACGCACAAGGTGGCATTGCCGCTGTTTTTGACGAAAGCGATTCCATTGAATCTCACGTTGAGGATACACAAATCGCTGGCGATGGCCTGTGTGACGAAGACATCGTGCACTTTATCGCAGAAAACGCCAAAGAATGTGTGCAATGGCTGATTGATGGTGGCGTTCCTTTTGATCGCGAAGAAAACAGCGAGAGTGACGAACCTAAATTTCACCTCACTCGTGAGGGTGGCCACAGTCATCGACGCATTCTGCATGCTGCCGATGCAACAGGTATGGCCGTACAAACATCGTTGCAAGAAAATGTCATGCAGCACCCAAACATCAAGGTGCTTGAGCGCCACAATGCCCTTGATCTCATCACCCGTAAAAAAATCGGTATCTCAGGGGCGAATCGCGTACTGGGTGCCTACGTGTGGAACCGAGATCGAGAAGCGGTTGAAACTGTCCGCGCTAAGTTTGTAGTACTTGCCACAGGCGGTGCCTCGAAGGTTTATCAATACACCTCGAACCCAGACGTCTCTTCAGGCGATGGTATTGCCATGGCATGGCGTGCTGGCTGTCGGGTAGCCAATCTTGAATTTAATCAGTTTCACCCGACCTGCTTGTTCCACCCTGAAGCCAGAAACTATCTGATCACCGAAGCACTTCGTGGTGAAGGCGCGTATTTGCGCAGACCCGATGGTTCTCGCTTTATGACTGACTTTGACGAGCGTGCCGAGCTTGCGCCAAGGGATGTCGTCGCACGCGCTATCGATTTTGAAATGAAGCGCTTGGGTGCTGACTGCATGTACATCGACATCAGTCACAAAGACCCTGACTTTGTCATGAAGCATTTCCCCACTATTTATGAAAAGTTGCTCACCTATGGCTTTGATTTAACCACAGACGCGATTCCTATTGTGCCAGCGGCTCACTACACCTGTGGCGGCGTGATGGTCGATAAAAACGGTCAGACCGATCTTCAAGGTCTTTATGCTATTGGTGAAGTCAGCTACACAGGGCTTCATGGCGCTAATCGCATGGCATCAAATTCATTACTGGAATGCGTGGTGTATGCATGGGCAGCAGCGATGCACATTGGCGAAAATGCCGCATCAGCCGAAGTGCCACCATCTGTACCACATTGGGATGACAGTCTCGTCACTTGCTCTGACGAAGAAGTCGTTATTCAGCACAACTGGCATGAACTGCGCCTGTTTATGTGGGACTACGTGGGCATTGTTCGCTCCACCAAGCGTCTTGAACGCGCGCTACGTCGTATTGAGTTATTGAAACAAGAAACGAACGAGTATTACAGTAACTTCCGCGTATCCAACAACTTGCTAGAACTGCGTAATTTACTGCAAGTTGCAGAGCTGATGGTGCGCTGCGCCATGGCGCGTAAAGAAAGTCGCGGGTTGCATTACACTCTTGATTATCCTGACAAAGTCGAAAACAGTGGCCCAACCATTTTGGTCCCCGACTTTCCGTGCTAACTGACTGACATGAAAAAGCCCTCTACGTGAGGGCTTTTTGTTGTCTTGAATTCAGTGAGTCGCCATCCATCAACGATTCACCGCTCTCACAGTGAGGGGTGAGACATCAGGAACGAAATGCGGCGATAGCAGATTCCAACTCTTTGCTCTGCTCTGCAACACGTGCCGCTGCGCGTGCATTTTCACTGGTCGCAGCGGTGTTAGAGGAAGTGATGTCCTGAATGGAGTGTACGTTCAGATTCACCTCTTTCGCTACCATGCTTTGTTCTTCAATCGCGGCTGCAATTTGCGTGCTCATGTCCATGATTTGCTGCATGTCGACGATGATGTTATCCAACTCTGTCGCCGCCTCTTCGACATAACTTACCGATTTCTCACTGTCGTTTTGGCAAGACGTAATTCGATCCACAACGTGGTTAGTCTGCTGCTGCAATGACGAAATCATGGTCGCAATTTCGTCGGTCGATTTATGGGTACGCGTTGCCAAAGATCGAACCTCGTCCGCCACTACGGCAAAACCTCGGCCCTGTTCGCCTGCACGTGCCGCTTCAATCGCTGCATTCAGTGCCAACAAGTTCGTCTGTTCCGAGATATCTTTGATGACATCAACCACACTACCAATCTGTTGAGACAGCGAGACCAAGCTATGAATGTCACTATTGGCGATACCTAGTCCTTCTGACAGCGTGACAATAGCGTTACGTGTTGCTTGAACGGTTTGATGGCCTTTCTGTGCGCGTAATAGGCTTTGATCGGCATTTGATGCCGCCGCTTCGGTGTTTGATGCAATCTCTCGAATGGTTGCTTCCATTTCGTTAACAGCAGTGGCGGCCATTTCCGCTTCTGAATGCTGCTTATCAAGGGAGATTTCTGCATGGGAGCTACGTTTTTGAACATCTGACGCTGTTGCATTCAATGTCGTGATCGACATTTTCACACCAGCAATTAAGGTCTGACAATGCTCAAGTACCGTATTGAAATCTGTTGCCACAACGGCGATTTCATCATCACCGTCGGCATTCGCACGCAATGTTAAATCGCGTTCCGCAGCGACCTGTTCCATGGTGCTGGTAAGCGTTCTAAGGCGACGCTGAATATCGCGATTTAGCCAAATACTGATTGAAATGAGCAGTAAAAAAACCAACACCAGTACCGAACCTGTTGATGCTGCCAATGATCGGGTTGACGTGTTCAGTTCATCGGTAAGCTGGCCACGCATCGCATCAAAATCAAGTTCGACCTGATGAGTTTGCCCACGGATATTACCCAGCAAACCCGATTGATGATCCAATCCAACCGTACCGTTTAACTGCATATAACGTTCAACCAATGCCTTTTGTTTAGTCAATAATGGACTCTTGACGCGTGACGACACATCAGTCCAAATCGCCTTAAATTCATCAAAACGCGCCATTGACGTATCTGCCACCAGCAGACGAACCAAAGTAACGAGATATTCCACTTCAGCATTGTTTTGTTGCTGTGAAAGCAACGCGGTATTAGCCGCGGTTAATTCGCCCCACGTGCCCAACTCTCGATTCAACCCGAGTGCTTTGTAGCCTTCAGTAAGGTCAATAAAGCCATCACGATAATTCTTCATCGCTTGTTTGACCGCGCCAATTTGAGGCAACGTCAGATCCAAGGCGTCTGCTTCTTGCTGCAACTGAATAAGCGATGCATCAAACTCCGAGACATTCGCTTCAAACCGATCAATGTATTTGCTGTCTAAACGAGACAGAAAATCCTTTTCATTTCTTCGCATGTTGAGTAATTGAACTTCCAGGTCGCCAACAAGTGTCAATTTGGTTTTCAAGTCAACCATACGCTCCGAAGCCTGCCAGCCGACAAGGGCAAACAAGACCAAAGACACCGCAGAAAATGCGGTCAGTGAATAAAGCTTGGTTCTAATTTTCATGTCACCCCTTCCCTATAGACTTCGTGGGTACAGCGTATCGAAAGCAAGACAAATGGCTGTATAGCTTGTTATCGGCGGGCTCAATGATTCGTTTAGGGATGGCGTACGTTAAATATTCAATAAACGTGAAGTTGATCAGCTTTTCAGCACAAGGCAGACCCGACTAATATGGCGAAAAGTGTCATGAGAGAACGCATCGGCAGCCAGTGGTAAACGAAGACGACACTGATGGCGTTTAAGATCTAAAACAATTAAATGTCTGCTAAACAAAAAGATACGTGAAACATCATAATCTTTGCCTTGATAGCGGCAAAGGCCACTACTGTGCAGTTGCATATTGCCAGTCATTGAACCGACATGCTTAAGGCGACGCATCAAGTCAGACAATAGAAACACAAGCAGGAGAGTTTTGGCTTCAAGAGGAAACGCAGAAGCAACGAAGAGTAACATCACTAGAGAGACATAGAGAGTAAACAGCCCCCAGCGCAACCATCGAGAGCGCTGGAGCCTTGTGTTAACGCAATTTGCTGCGGTTATGTGCAATGATTTTATCCGTCATTGTCGCATGTGCTGGCAACGCACTGCGGGTGTGCCCCATTAGCCAAGAAAACAAATCGGGGTCATCACATTCAAGCAGCGTCACGAAATCCTGTTTTTCTGCCTGTGTCAGGTCATCAAAACACTCTTCGAAAAACGGCATAATGATCACGTCCAGCTCTAACATGCCACGACGGCATGCCCATTTGATCCGCGGTTTATCTTCGGCGGTCAGCATGATTACCTCATTCAGTGTCAAACATAACAAGCCAAATAGTATCAGTGCCCTTACTTAGGCGCTATTACTGCCGATGTCAGGGTGTTGACCTTGTGATCTAGGTAACTCACCCTTACATAAAGAGTTAATGCTGACATTCCTTGCAGACCGCATTACCATAACGAATCCGTTTTTTTAGCGAGAGACACCATGACAACTTGGTACCAAACGCACACGTTTCCTAGACTCCCACTTTCTTCAGACAGTGCTCTTCCTGCACTGTCAGTGATCGCGCTTGACCATATTGCACTGATTACCGCAGTGGGTGCAGACACCATCAGCTATCTTCAAGGTCAACTGACCTGCGATCTGGTGTCATTAGAAAAGAACCGCTCAACCCTCGCCGCACAGTGTGACGCAAAAGGCAAAGTATGGTCAGTCATGCGCCTTTTCCATCACGGTGAAGGCATCGCATATACCCAACCGGCTTCAATTGCCGAAAAGCAGTTAGCTGAAATCAAAAAATACGCTGTGTTTTCTAAAATCACCTTCACCCTAAGCGAACAAGTTCTCATTGGTGTTGTTGGCGATAAAGCCGATAACGCGATGCAATCTCGCTTTTTGGGCGATGGCGACGTGCGACAAACTCAAACTGGCACTGCCGTTAAAATTGAAGCCAATCGCTGGCTATTAGCTGTCGATGCAGAAGAAGCCGACAACATCATTAATGAGCTCGGTGAGCGCGCCGTATTGAGCGACAACAGCGTGTGGGATTTGTGTGAACTTCGCAGCGCAATCCCTGCTATCACCGATATCACCACCAACGAATTCATTCCTCAGGCGCTTAACCTGCAGGCATTGGATGGCATTAGCTTTAAAAAAGGCTGTTACACAGGGCAAGAAACCGTTGCTCGCGCCAAGTATCGCGGTATCAATAAACGTGCGGCGTATTTACTGCAAGGTGAAGCCAATGAAGCACCAAAATCTGGTGATGTGTTTGATCGCAGCGTGGGTGAAAACTGGCGTACCGGTGGCACTGTGCTTTCAGGTTACCGCTTTGATAATGGTCAGGCGTTAGCACTGGTCGTGCTGCCAAATAATTTGGAAGATGACAGCCAATTCCGCCTGCCAGACACTGATTCGCTATGGCACAAAACTGACATGCCTTACAGCCTAGAAGATGATGCCTGATCTTAATACACCTATCGTTGTGATGCTGCGTGACAATGACATTGCACATCGCATACTGCCGCATCAACGTGCAGCCACCACGATATTAGACGCCGCAGATCAACGCGGCGTTGACCCTCGCCAATTAGTAAAATCGATGCTGTTGCGCGACATGGGCGGCCAGTACGCATTAGCCTGCTTACCGGGCACAGCGTCGGTGGATCCAAAAAAAGTACGCGCATTGCTAGGTTGTCGTCGCATGACCTGTGTTGATAGCACCCATGTTCAAAGCATTACTGGCTATTCGCCGGGCATGATCACGCCTATTGCCGTATTGGGGGCGATGCCGATTTTCTTCGACCCTTCTCTCAGCGAATTTGAACATGTCAATATCAGCAGTGGTTCACCATTGGCAGGCATTGAATTGGCCTATCAAGATCTCATTGCCCTGTGCCAACCTGTGGTGGCCGACATTTGCCGTGAGGGTACGCCAAGCTCATGAGTCGCGTAAATTGGCGTGGTGTGGATTTAAACCTACTGGTGGCTTTCTCCGCGCTAATGGAAACACGCAGTGTCACTCGCGCGGCCGAAAAACTGTCCATTGGGCAATCGGCCATGAGCCACAACCTCTCCCGTCTTCGCTCCCTGCTTGATGACCCACTGTTCCAGCGTCAAGGCAACGAAATGCTGCCGACAGCAAGGGCGATAGAACTGGAGCCCGTCATCACCCAACTATTAGAAACCATCGCCAGTGACGTGCTGACACCTATGGCATTCGAGCCATCACAATATCAAGGCGTGGTGAGGATTGGCCTGACTGATTATGCAGAGCTCGTCTTTGCCCCTGCACTGTTTGATGTGTTTCGCCAGCAAGCGCCGCACTGCCAACTGAGTTGCCGCCCCGTCGATCGCGTCAATTATCGCGAAGCCTTGAAAGCGGATCAGGTCGATGTGGTATTAGGTGCAGTGGAAACGCACGACCCTACGCTGCGTATGGAAGATCTCTACACGGAGCGCCACGTGTGTTTATTCGATCCTGCAGCGACGGCGCTAAAAAGCCCACTGACATTGGATGACTACATCACCACACCCCACGCGCTTGTTACTGTGGATGGGCAGCTTAGTAGCCCAGTCGATGACACACTCAAAGCCTTTGGGTGTGATAGGCAGGTTGTGATGGGCTCACAGCGCTTTCTTACTGTTCGCCATTTACTGTCAGGTAGAAACCTCATCTGCACCGTTGCAGAGCTGATGGCAAAACTGGACATGTTCAACACCACGCTCGCGATCAGCCCTGCGCCCGTCGATGTCAGCAATTTTGTTATCCGCCAGATTTGGCACAAGAAACACGCCAACAGTGCTAAGAATCTATGGATTCGCCAAACCATTCATCAAACCGTCCGCCAACAAGTGCAAGATTTACGTGCCAGATAAATAAACCAAGTGTCTAGTTATCTAGAATGTGACCTATCCCAAATTCATTCGCTTAATCCTCATTTTATTCGATCAAGTGTCTTAGCTGTCACATTGTGGTCATGCCCGCGTCGTTATAATGCAGCCCGCCAAAATTCCAGAATGAATCACTGGAATAAAGGATGTTGGCT
>NZ_JBGONO010000044.1:0-8562 GCF_041439165.1 Enterovibrio sp. FF113
TGGTTAGAGTACTGCCTTGACATGGCAGGGGTCGGCAGTTCGAGTCTGCCTAGACCCACCAAATTCCAATAATCGCACTCTCTTTTAGAGAATCCCAATCGCGATTATTCGGGCGATTAGCTCAGTTGGGAGAGCACCTCCCTTACAAGGAGGGGGTCACTGGTTCGAGCCCGGTATCGCCCACCACTTTCGTAAGAAGCAAAAAGCCTGCTCATTGAGCAGGCTTTTTTGCATTCTTCCTCCCGGAATCAAGCCCTTCAAATTCAATTTCCTCTCGCTTTACAATTCAAAATCACGATGCAGTTGTCGTGCCGTAGCGATAAATCTCAAGGCCTGTTCTATGCTCATTGATGTGACTGTACATGAGACGAACAACCCAAATGAGAGACGATTAAATGATCATTCCTCGTTCCATCAAGCACAAAATTTCACTGGCCATTGCCACAATCATCATTGTTGTTGCTACCGTTCAGTTCCAGCGGCAAGATCAACAATTGACATCCTACACTCAGGATTCAGTCAATCGATACGTCGATTCTGTCGGTATTGCCAGCGCCAAGGGCATTCAAAACTGGATTCAACCTCGCCTAGACATCATTCGAAGTGCCAAGGAAATGGACTTAAATGTTAAAGATGAGCCTCTTTTTCCTTACCTGAATCAAGCCCTACTGTCAGGTGGCTTTCAGTCTGTCTATATCGGAACAGGCTCTGGTGAGATGATTCGTTTCAATGGCAAGCCGTCGAGTGAAGGCTACGACCCAAGGAAACGCCCTTGGTATATCGAAGCCAATTCAAGCCCTTCCCCAGTGATCACCGCCCCGTACAAAGATTCTGTAACCGGTGAGCTGGTCGTGACTATTGCCCAGCAGTACTCTCGACGTTCCGGTGAAAACGCCGTGATTGCTGGCGACATAAAGATCAAACAGCTCATTGAATACATCAACAGTATTAGTAGCCAAAATACACAGGCGATACTCCTAGACAACAAAGCAACCTTACTTGCCAGTGCTGACCCTTCAATGTCGCTTAAGCCAGCAAGTGAACTGTCGTCTCAACTGACTTCTGAAGCCCTACCCGTTCTTGCTGCAAATCCAATTGTCAGCGAGCTAACACTGGGCAACATTCCCTATCTATTCAACATTACCGCTATTGAAGGTACGCCTTGGTATCTCGCAGTCGCTATCAACAAGGACCACGCTTTCCATACCGTGGTCGCCAATCGAACAGATTCATTCATTTTTTCGCTCATTCAAGTGTTATTGGTAACAGGAATAACCATTTTTCTTGTCAGTAAATTACTTCAACCATTGTCCCAAATCATGCGTGCTATGAAGAAACTCGCCAATGGCGATCTCACCGCGCGTGTTGACGTAAACACTAAGGATGAAATCAGCGTTATCGCCAAAGGCATCAATGACGTTGCTCAGAACTTACAGGACATCGTTGGCGGCATTTCTGAAGCGACGTCTAAAATTTCTTCAGAAGTTAAAGAAGTAAAAACAAAAACCATCGAAAACCATGATGTTCTGTCCCACCACAGCGAAGTGACTCAGCTTGTTGTTTCTCGCGTTGAGAAAATGAGTACGACAGTCCATACCGTGGCAGAAAGCGCTTCTGACGCTTTGAGCTGCACTCAAAAAACGCAACAGCAAACTGCAGACTCCAAACAGCAAGTCAGCCAATCTGTTACGGGGATTAATGCACTACTGAGTGAAATCACACTGATGGAAAGTGACATTCAAGCCATGAGTGAAAACTCAGAGAAAATTGCCTCTGTTTTAACCGTCATCGGCGAGATTGCCGACCAAACTAACTTACTCGCATTAAACGCAGCCATTGAAGCTGCTCGTGCAGGTGAGCAAGGACGGGGCTTTGCTGTGGTTGCAGATGAAGTTCGCGCACTTGCAAGTCGCACCCAACAAAGCACCTCTGAAATTAATGAAATGCTTCAAAAGTTGAATGAAGGGACGGTGAACGCCGTTCGCGCTATCGATAACACTAAGAAGAGTTGCTTACAAAATGTTGAGCAAACCAAAATGGTTGATACCAATCTCGATATCATGAGCGCGTCAGTAGAAGAAATTAACGTGTTGAACAGTAACATCACCGACGTAACACGCACTCAAAGCCAAGCATCAGAAGAAATTAGTGAAAGCATTCGAACCATTCGAGAAATGGTCGAGAAACTCAATGTAAGTGGTGAAGCCACTCTCAGCAATGTGCAGCAACTTTCTTCTTCTAATCAGCAACTCACCTCGGCTATTGCTAAGTTCAATATCTAGCGTGTGCTGCACCAGAAAGTGAAAAGCTTTAGAGAGAAAGGTCTCAGCCTGAGAGAAATGGCAGAAGCGACCGGCTACAGCCGATCGCAGGTTTGTAGGATTTTAGCTAGCTGATTATTGGACAGAAACGGCTTAGAGATAGCGATCTAAACCGATGAGTTCGGATAATCTAGATTTGAGCAAAGAAAGGCTCAGATGTGTCTACTGAGTCGGTGGCTATTCAGATATCAATTGGCAAACAGTCGCACAGCGCGCAGAGTTAACTGAAAGTCAGTTACTATCAAGGCTAAATCTATGGTTACCAAAAGCGGCAGCAACTGGCCAAATTATGTTAGACGCTAAGGTATAAGCTGTTAATTCCAGTTCACATAATTTGCCAAAATCTTGAGATTTTTGCGCTTCAGAAACTACGTAATTCTTACTGGGTGAAAACGAGGCTTCGAAAGAAACAATCAATCACTTACTGTGTAAAAATCAAAACCATTACGTAGAAATACGGAGACATTTCGCCACCAGCGTCCCCGCTCTTGCGCTGCTACGTGCGAAGTAACACGGCTATTTTGTTAACAAGATGTTTCGCATTCTTGGGGTCGAACACAACGATCAAAAGGATGTGAATCATGGTCACTGTTACCTCAACTGCGAAAAAAGTGCTGCTCATGCTCGGCACGATCACACTGCTCACCACGGCGAGTTTTTCTTCTTATGCTGCCGACAAGGTTTACCGCTTAAAGCTTGCAGAAACATGGGGACCCAACTTCCCCATTTTCGGTGATGCCACCAAGAACATGGCGGTAATGGCAGAGAAAATGTCGAACGGCCGCCTTCAAATTCGTATCGACTCATCAAACAAGCACAAAGCACCGTTTGGTGTGTTTGATATGGTAAAAGCAGGTCAGTACGACATGGGGCATTCCGCCTCTTACTACTGGAAAGGCAAAGTCCCGAACACCTTGTATTTCACCACGATGCCGTTCGGCATGGTCGCCTCTGAACAATACGCATGGTTCTACCACGGTGGCGGCATGGAACTGATGGAAGAGGTCTACTCCCCACACAATTTGCTGTCATTCCCTGGTGGTAACACTGGCGTGCAAATGGGCGGTTGGTTTCAAAAAGAGATCAACGGCGTTGACGATCTGAACGGCCTGAAAATGCGCATTCCCGGCTTTGCGGGCGAAGTGCTCGCCAAGCTAGGCGCAAGCCCAACCAACATTGCGCCGGGCGAGCTTTACACCGCATTAGAGCGCCGCACGATTGATGCTCTTGAGTGGGTTGGCCCTGGCCTTGATTTGCGCATGGGTTTCCACAAAGTTGCCCCCCTTTACTACACAGGTTGGCATGAACCAGCAACGGAATTGCAGTTCCTGTTCAACAAACGTAGCTGGGACAGACTGCCAGAAGATCTACAAGAAATCCTGCGTGTTGCCATGCGTACCGCCTCTTACGACATGTATATCCAAAACGCCCATGCCAGTGCAGAAGCGTGGGAAACCATGTTGAATGAGTACCCAGATATCCAAGTGAAGCAGTTCCCAGAATCTGTGCTTACTGCCATGAAAACTGCCAACGATGCCTTGCTCGCTGAACACGCAGCAAACGACGCACAAGCCAAGAAAATTCTCGATTCACAAGCGGAATACCTCAATAAAGCCCGCCGCTGGACCACGATTTCAGACAAGGCATACCTCAACAGTCAGCAGACCGCTGAGTAGCCTTTTGCGCCGAGCAATTGTTCGGCGCCTTTTTCGTTTTGCTTGAACAGGATGTCTTATGCAAAGCCTGATAGTTCTGGAACGGCTCATAAACCGCATCGCCGACGCGCTCGGTTGGATAGCCAGCTCCTTATTTCTTTTATTGATGCTCAATGTGTTTTACAACGTGGTGATGCGTTACGCCTTCGACAGCGTGTCCATCGCACTGCAAGAAATGGAATGGCATTTATTTTCTGCCGTCTTTTTATTGGGTGTGCCTTACGCCGTGAAAGCGGGCGGACACGTGCGCATTGATGTGCTGTATGAACGCTGGAGTGAAAAAACGCAGGCACTGGTCGACCTGCTCGGTTGTGTCCTTTTCCTGATGCCGTTTGCGGTTCTCATCGTTTATTTCGGTATCGACTTCGCCAATGAATCTTTACAACTTGGCGAAAGCAGCGGTGACCCCGGTGGTTTGCCGCATCGCTGGATCATCAAAGCCATGATCCCGCTTTCCTTCTTCTTTATCGCCGTCACCGGGTTGGGGTTAATCCTTAACGCCCTCTCGCGTCTTCTTCGCCCAGCCGTATCAGGGAGTCTCCAATGATTGGCATTATCATGTTTGTTGTCGCCCTGTTTGCCTTGCTGATCGGCTTTCCTGTTGCCTTTACCTTCGGTGGCATTGCGTTGCTGTTCGGTGTATGGGCAGAAGGTCTCGATATCTTCGCGTTCATGCCGTTTCGGACCATGAGCATCATGCAAAACACCGTGCTCATGGCGGTGCCGCTGTTTGTATTTATGGGCCTCGTGCTACAAAAAACACGCCTTGCGGAGCAATTGCTTGAAGCCATGGCGCGCTTGTTTGGTGGCGTGCGCGGTGGGCTCGCCATTTCGACCGTGTTGGTCGGTAGCCTGCTCGCGGCATCAACCGGCGTGGTGGGTGCATCTGTCGTGGCAATGGGCTTAATTTCATTGCCTGTTATGCTCAAGTACCAATACGACAAAGGCCTCGCCTGCGGCACCATATGTGCGTCCGGCACCTTGGGGCAGATCATTCCTCCGTCTATCGTGCTCATCCTGCTTGGCGATGTGCTCGGCATTCCCGTCGGCGATTTGTTCCAAGCAGCCGTTTGGCCAGGCTTAATGCTGGTTGGGGCGTACATTCTCTACATCCTCTATTTCGCCTTTCGCCACCCTGAAGCCGCGCAAGCCATGGAGCCCATTGAAGGCCAATCACGCAAAGAAGAAATCATCGAAGCCTTGAAAGCGGTCATTCCGCCGCTGGCACTGATCATCGTGGTGCTTGGCTCAATTTTCGCGGGCATTGCGACGCCGACAGAGTCTGCTGCTTTGGGTGGTATTGGCGCGATTCTTCTGTCGCTGATCTATCGCCAGTTCTCTTGGAAGCTGCTGTATGACAGCGCCTTTGAAACCGTCAAAGTCACCGCCATGGTGTTCGGTATTTTGCTGGGTGCGACCGCCTTTTCCATGGCGTTCACCTACACGGGCGGCGACTATTTGGTTGAAGAATGGATGCTGGCGCTGCCGGGTGAAAAATGGGGATTTTTGATCATCACCATGCTCGTGATTTTGCTGTTGGGCTTCTTTATCGACTTCGTTGAAATCTGTTTCATCATTGTGCCGATCCTTGCCCCTGTGGCGGAGATGATGGGCATCAACATGACGTGGTTTGCGATTTTGATTGCGATGAACTTACAGTCTTCCTTCTTAACGCCGCCGTTCGGGTTCAGCTTGTTCTACCTCAAAGGCTGTGCCCCTGATGGGATAACAACCCGGGACATTTACCGCGGTGTCATGCCCTTTATCTTTATCCAAGTGGCGGTGCTTGCCAGCATTTTGCTCTTGCCAGAACTGTATGGATTTTGATGTTGGAGACGAGCTAAACCCTTCGCGAGTATCGCCTATGGCTTGACGAATATTGGTAATTCTTGCAACAGTTTGTGGCGGCTTTATACAAGGCAGAGGCTTCGATGTGTAGCAGGCCTACATGAGAAGCCGATAACGCAGTAGAAAGTCGCCACAAACGCTACAAAAAGGGTTCTACACTGAGGGGAGTCATGGTGGTCACGCAGGGAGAGCAGTGGATGACACTCAAACTTAAAATCATTTTACTGACGGTGATCCCGCTGATTGTCATCAGTTACATGATTGGCTGGATCACCATTCAGCAAGCGGAGTCATTGGGAGTGAAAGAGGTTTCCACCTTTCGCGCCAGCATGCTCTCCTCCCGTGAGCAATCGATCAAAGATTACGTGAACCTCGCGACACAAAGCATCAAGCACATTTACGATAACGCCGATGCGAATGACGCGGAGGCTAAACTCCAGGTGCTAGAGATCTTGCGCGAGATGCGTTACAGCGATGACGGCTACTTCTTTGTTTACGATGAAAACGGCTACAACCTTGTTCACCCCATCATGCCGGAGCTTGAAGGCCAAAATCTGATAGGCCTTCAAGATTCAAACGGGGATTTTCTAATCCAAAATCTGATTGCCTCCGCCAAAGCAGGTGGCGGTTTTCATGAGTACCTTTGGCACAAACCGTCTACCGATGAAATCGTGCCCAAGCTCAGCTATTCCGTGTGGTTGTCGAAATGGAAATGGATGGTCGGTTCCGGCTTGTACATTGAAGACATTGGTCATCAAATTGAAGAGGTGAAAACCTCGGTACAAACCAGCATCAACACGACATATCTCGCCATCATTGTGGTGCTCATTACTTCCGTGGTGATCATGATCGTAATAGCGTTGGCGGTGAACCTGCACGAACACCGCATTGCCGATATGAGGCTAAGGGAACTCGCCTACCGCACTGTCATGATGCAAGAAGACGAGAAAAAGCACCTCTCACGAGAACTGCACGATGGCATTAATCAGCTATTGGTGTCCGCCAAATGCCATTTAGAATTACTCGCCAAAAGCGTGCTCTATCGAAACGAGGAAAGCGAACTGACCCATCTTCAAAAGAGTGAACGCTCGTTAGTCATGGCCATCAGTGAAGTACGCAGAATGTCTCGTACCCTTCGCCCGACCACGCTCGATGACATCGGTTTGACCGCCGCGTTAGAAAGCCTTGCCGCTGACTTCGCGTCTGCCACCAACATTCAAGTCGAACCTCACCTCGCCCCCATTGATGCCACCCTGCCCCCGGATGTGGTCACCACCTTGTATCGCGTGGTGCAAGAATCCTTGGTGAACGTTGAAAAACACAGCGGTAGCTCTCTCGTTGAGCTTGAAGTCACCCAGCTTGGTGAGCGCCTTCAACTCATTATTCGAGACAACGGCATCGGCTTTAAAGTGTCAGACGCACTAAAAGGGCGCGGCATTGGTTTACGCAACATGCGAGAGCGCATTGAGTTCATTGGGGGTGATCTGGAAATCAGTTCTAGCACCGCAAACGGCACCGAAATCATGGTGTTGTTAGACTTATCAGCAATCACCAAAGAGGTGTAATCAGAAACGTTACAGGATCTGGGCGTTCAATGACTTACAGGAGTAGACAGGCCATGAGCCAAGGCACGGACGACATTCGCGTATTACTGGTTGACGATCACCGCGTCGTCATCGAAGGCTTTATCGCAAGGCTGGAAAGCGAACCGGGCATTGCTGTCGTCGGCACTGCCAGCAATGGCGTTGAAGCCCTGGAACAAGCCAAAGTGCTTGACCCTGACGTTGTGCTCATGGACATCACTATGCCGATCCTCAACGGCTTAGAAGCCACTGCCTTGTTCAAGCAAGAACACCCCAACACCAAAATCCTCATGCTCACCATGCACGATAACCGCGAATACATTTTGGAAGTGATGCAGTGCGGTGCGTCCGGCTACATTCTGAAAGATGTCTCGGCAGAAGAGATGGTCAAAGCCATTGAAACCGTGCATTCTGGCGCAAGCTACTTCTGCCAATCCGCCAGCAAAGCGCTATTCAACGCACCAGATAAAAACCCTGTAAAAACCACCACAAAATCTGTTCTCAGCCGCCGCGAAATCACCGTACTTTTGCTCGTCACCCAAGGAAAAAGCAGTAAACAGATCGCCCAAGAACTCGACATCAGCGTCAGAACCGTCGAAACCCACCGCCAAAACATCAAACATAAACTCGACATTACCTCGACAGCCGAAATGATCACCTATGCTGTGCAAGCAGGGCTGATTGGCGCAGCTAAATAATAGATTAAAGCGCAATACCCAATAGCAACAACGTGTCCGGTGGCATTCTGATTGCTTTTGGTATTGTTATTGTTGAACGAAGCCGCTATGCGGCAGAATAACACCACACCGTCTACGTTTCTCCCAACCCTGCCAATCCGGCAGCGGACAGGAGAGAAACACCATGAACCGTCAACAACAGCAGCGCTTCGATGCGCTTTATCAACAGCACCTCAATAACTTAACCCTTCAAGGCAAACGACCCGTCACCATTATGCCTGAGACGTGGGTGGTCGATTGTCGGGCGGTGGGTCGTGGTTTATCTGCGCTGAAATACCTCTCTCGCTACTTGTATCGCGGGGGATTACCCGATAAAGATATTATCGATATCAGTGACCATCAGGTGACCTTCCGTTAC
>NZ_JBGONO010000045.1:0-7027 GCF_041439165.1 Enterovibrio sp. FF113
CCCATGTGAGAGTAGGACATCGCCAGGCTTCAAATTCGTTTTCATCTTTTTAATAAAAAGATGAAGGCAAAAAGAAAAACAAAAAGGCCACCCTATCGGGTGGCCTTTTTGCGTTTATACCGTGTCCTGTCCTGAGATAAGTTGACACATTGGAGACTTATCTATGCGAACACCAAAAGAGACAACATCCAAACGTACCCAACGTGATTATTCCTTCGCCTTCAAACTAGCGGTGGTGTCTCAGGTAGAAAAAGGCGAGCTGACTTACAAACAAGCGCAAGAACACTCAGTAGCAAGATTTGGTAAATTATTGCCGTTCGCTGCGCCAGAGAGCCATGTTGAGCTACTTCTCATTAATGGCTAGTATCTGTTGTTTAGTCATATGGTATTTGGAAGAAGAAATGGAGATGTGCCGTACATGTATGACGTCTGTATTTGGAAACAAAAAAGCACCACTCATGACATGAGTAGTGCTTTTTCTTTAAAACAGTATGTTAGCTTAGTTTCAGACGCTGAACTCAACTAAGAGGTTAATCACTTTTATCCCTGCATTACGCATTTCAATACAGGCACTTTTCGTTGTGTCATCGGCAATACCGCGGCATGCCTCTAAGTTGACCCATACATCGAAACCGCCATGTTTTCTCAGCTGCAGAGCGGTCGTTTTAACGCAATAGTCTGTAGCTAGCCCACCTACGATGACAGTTTTCACTTCTTTGGAAGCAAGCCATTCAATCAGACCCGTGCTGAGTTTCTCTTGAATATCATGAAAGCAGGCACCGTAGGGATGCAAATCTGGTTCTACACCTTTCCATATCACATGATCATATTCAGTGACTGCAGGAAGATCCGCAATTATTTCGAAGCCTTCTGTCCCTGGAACTGCGTGAGAAACCCAAGTGAGATCTGCATTGGCATGTTTAAGTGGAATCAGCATCTTATCGTGACTTTCTACTACCCAAACAGCATTGGCAGGGTGCGCGTCCTTGGTCAAAATACGAAGACTGGCTTTTTCTGCCTGCATGTTTAACGCTTTTCCAATCATATGGCCTTCAGTCACAGGCAACTCATCTGGGCAAAGCGGTGTGAAGGTCTTTTGAGGGTCGACGTCTATGGATGCGATCACGCTGACTACCTTACAATATTTGATTGAGCAGATGATCTGCACGGATCCGTTTGATCCGCTTTAGTAATTTTCTCACTTGAGCAGGGTAAACTTCGAGTTTCTCAATCTGTTTGTAGCTACCAATAAGTTGAGTATGGCTAAGAATTGTATCAATCTCTCGCTGCATTTCATCTTCAAGTAGTCGGTTTTTATCGTGAAGCAATATGGCGTTCTCAAGGTCCAATTTCCATGCGCGAGGATTAAGGTTGTTCCCCGTTAGAAGCATGTAACTGCGGTCTACCCATATACCTTTAAGGTGGAAGCTGTTGTCGTCATGCTTCCATAAATGAATTCTCAACTGACGTTTAGCAATAGCGGCTTCGTTGCGACGGGCAAAGTTACGTAAGTTGATCTCATAAAGGTATGGAAGACCAGAAATTGTTCGAAATGGCTCATCAGGTGGAATATAGAAGTCGTTCGCTGTTTTATCACCGACGATAATTGTGACGTTCACACCGCGTCGTAGAGCACGTCTAATCTCTCGCATAACACTTCGTGGAGGGTTGAAATACGGCGTACAAATGGTCAGATCTTCATGCGCACAAGCAATCAGTCGACAAATTTGTGTGTTGAGGAAGTTCTTGCGTTTTCCTAAGCCTACCATCGGTGTTAACCCGACTTGATCGGCATTAATATGCTGAGAAATAAAGCTATAACTGGCGCTTTGTAGGCGAGCACGAAGATCACGAATAGCCGGTTTAAGCACTTTGGTATTTGGGCGACTAGGCTGAGACAGGCAAGTAACTGCATCGCTGGAAACCAACTTGGTTCCAATGAAGTTAGCCATACAGTCGGCGAGTGCCTTGCTTTTGATGACATGATAACGGTCATAACGATAGCGGTCATGTTGAGCAAGATATACATCATTGAGGCTTGCGCCACTATAGATAACGGTATCGTCAATGATGAAGCCTTTTAGGTGAAGGACACCAAACACTTCTCGGTTTCTAACGGGCACGCCCAAAACGTCGACCTTGTAGGTGTACTTCTCCGAGTATTCTCGATAAAGCGCAGCATTGCCGTCGGATTTCTCTGCACCAATTAAACCGCGTTGGGCACGGTGCCAATCCACCAATACTTTGATATCGAGTACCGGGTTCTTTTGTTTTGCCTCGTAGAGCGCATCAAGGATCGATCGTCCTGCTTCATCGTCTTGCAGATATAGAGCGACCAGATAAATGCGAGATTTGGCTTGTGCAATTTCATGCAGTAAGCGCTCTCTAAAAGATGCTGCGTCGAGAAGCGTTTCTAGCTGATCTGGACGATGTGCAATTTTTGGGAGCTGATCGATCAACTGCTTATTTGCAGTAGCTGAATCCATTGTTGCCTCATTAAGTTCGACTGATAGTCGTGTTTACGCAAATCAAACCCTGCATTGTACCAGAAAATACGTTATTTCCAGTATTCTGGATGTGCCTGTTATCTCGATTTGGCACTATCACTTTGGTAAATACTGCATTGGGACGAGATCTTTACCACTGTTGCAATAGCTAGCATACCTGCCTTGAAGTTCATCTGGGAGTGCATGATCATCAATGATGTAAAATCCAGCACCTTCATAAAGAGAGACTAAATAACGGTAGGCGAGGCAGTAACATATTTTGCTTTGGGTTTGTTCTTGAATCGATTTGAGAAAAGTCGCACCTAGCTTTTCCCCTCTGAATTCAGGGTCAATGAGCATACCAGTAAGAAGCTGAAATTCATTGAATTGGCGAAAACGCACAGCTCCAGCTAAACGCTTTTCACGTTCCATTGTCCAAATAACTTCATCTTTCTTAGGTTTGCCCGCGGGATAGTGATCTTTGTAAAAGCGCGCCACAATAGGGAAGCGTAAGGTGTCTAGCGGGAAAAATCGATAGTCGGCCATGGTTATCTAATCACTGTGAATTCAAGGCGGATGGGGTAGTATACACGGCTAACAACCATTGAAAATGAAACCGCGAGCCGAATGAAGATCCTCACTAATACATCGCTCAAGCCATACCATACTTTCGGTTTAGAACTGAACGCGAATGAAATCATTAAAGCGCAAAAATCGGATGATTTCCTGCAGATCTGGAAACAGAGACCAGATGAACCAAAGCTGGTTGTAGGTGAAGGTAGTAATCTACTTTTTTGTGAAGATTTTGCAGGTGTTATTGTTCTCAATTGCTTGAAAGGGATTGAGGTGCAAGAAACCACTAATGAATGGTTACTGCATGTCGCAGGTGGTGAAAATTGGCATGAATTGGTGACGAATACCGTCGATAGAGGCATGCCTGGTTTAGAAAACTTAGCACTGATCCCTGGTTTGGTTGGGTCTGCGCCCATTCAGAATATTGGTGCCTATGGTGTGGAGTTCAAATCGAATTGTGATTATGTCGATGTGCTGATGCTCGATAGTGGGGAAATTACCCGCTTAACAGCTCAAGAATGTGAGTTTGGCTATCGTGACTCTGTGTTTAAGCATGGACTAAAAGACAAAGCGATCGTGACAGCGGTGGGTTTTAAGCTACCGAAATGCTGGAAGCCTGTTGTTGGCTATGGTGCACTTAGTGAATTAGGTGAACGCGATGATCTCACTGCCAAAGATGTCTATAACAAAGTCTGTGAGATACGATGTGCAAAATTACCCGATCCGAAAGAGATTGGTAATGCAGGAAGCTTCTTCAAAAATCCAGTCGTAGCAAAATCCTTGGCGGATAGGCTTTTACTAACCCATCCAACGATGCCTCATTTTGGCGTGAGCGACGCTGAAGTTAAATTAGCCGCGGGATGGTTAATCGATCAGTGTGGCCTCAAAGGCAGTTGCGTTGGCGGTGCTGCGGTACATAGTCAACAAGCGCTTGTTCTCACCAATACAGGTAAGGCGACTGCGAAAGACGTTCTTAAGCTCGCTAAAAATGTTGTTGAAACTGTATATGATCGTTTCGGGGTAACCCTCGAGCATGAAGTACGCTTTATGGGGCGGACAGCTGAAACAAACCTGGAGGCGATATGCCTGCCATAGACCATACACCCCGCTTAGCGCTAATCAAGATCCTAGCGGATGGACAGTTCCATTCGGGAGAAAAACTCGGTCAAGAGCTTGGAATGAGTCGTGCAGCAATTAGTAAGCATATAAAAGTGCTTCAGCAATGGGGACTTGACGTATTTCGAGTGCAAGGAAAAGGCTATTGCTTGCCGAGCGCGTTAGATCTCTTGGAAGAGCAACCATTGCGTGCGAAGTTGAATACTACTGATTTTTCATTGATCCCTGTTATTGGTTCCACCAATCAGTACTTGCTGGATCGTGTAGGTCAACTCGCGTCCGGTACCGCCTGCCTAGCAGAATACCAACAAACGGGCCGAGGACGTCGAGGACGTACATGGTTCTCACCATTCGGCGCAAATTTATACCTCTCAATGTATTGGCGACTTGATGCTGGAATGGCCGCTGCAATGGGACTGAGTCTTGTTGTTGGTGTCTCCATGGCTGAAACACTGGCTCAACTTGGCGCAGAAAACGTCAAAGTGAAATGGCCTAACGATTTGTATTGGAACGACAGGAAATTAGCAGGCATCTTGGTCGAAATGACAGGACAAGCAGGGGAAGCTGCACACCTTGTCATCGGTATGGGTCTTAACGTTGCTATGCCAGATACTGATGCCGTTGATCAGGATTGGGCCAACTTGAAAGATACTTGTCACACGTTGCCCGATAAAAACAAGCTTGCCGCCGCATTGATAAATGGTGTTACCGACGCACTTAAGCAATATGAAGAAACCGGTATGACTGGTTTTGTTGAACGTTGGGATCGATACGACAACTTTAACGGACGCGCCGTTAAGTTATTGCTGGGTGAGCGTGTGGTTAAGGGGATCGCGCGAGGTATTAATGAGCAAGGGGCGCTTTTGCTCGAAACCGAGGCTGGCATCACCCCTTACCTTGGCGGAGAAATTAGTCTCCGCGCTGACGAATAATTTATATTACTTGCGTACCATGACAGTTTGAACCGCGTGGTTTGTTCCCTTTTGTAAGACAAGGCCCGCACGTTCTCGTGTGGGCAAAATATTTTCAACCAAGTTCTTTCCGTTTATCTCCTCCCAAATACTAGAAGCAGTGCGTCTTGCTTCGTCTTGCGTTAGCCGCGTGTAATGGTGGAAATAAGACGATGGGTCTTTAAAGGCCCCTTGTCTGAATGCCATGAATCGTTCGATGTACCATGTTCTTAGCAACGAACTATCGGCATCGACATAAATCGAAAAATCGAGAAAATCCGAGATAAACACGCGGTGAGGGTCGTGTGGGTAGTCCATACCGCTTTGCAGCACGTTTAAACCTTCTACGATCAGAATATCAGGCTGCTCGACAACTTTTATGTCATCTGTCACGTCATACACCAGATGAGAATAAATGGGCGCTTCAACCCGAGGCTTACCCGATTTCACATCTGACACAAACTGCACCAGTTTACGAATGTCGTAAGACGGAGGAAATCCCTTTTTCTTCATCAAACCACGTTCGTTAAGCACGTTATTGGGATGAAGAAAACCATCTGTGGTAATGAGTTCGACTTTTGGGTGTTCTGGCCAGCGTTCTAGTAAAGCTTTTAGTAAACGGGCTGTCGTGCTTTTCCCCACGGCGACACTACCAGCAATCCCGATAACGTAAGGCACTGTGTTGCCCTTTTGAGCGAGAAAATGCTCCAACACCTGAGTGCGCCCTTTACGAGCTTTAACGTACAGATTCAGAAGACGAGAAAGCGGCAGGTAAATGTCCCGCACTTCATTCATGGTGAGGTGTTCGTTAATGCCTCGAAGCTTTTCGAGGTCAGTCTCATCCAGCGTCATAGGCACAGCATCACGAAGCTCTGACCATTGTTGGCGATTAAAAGACAGATAAGGCGTTAATAGATCGCTCATATTAAAAATGAATCTGTTTCGACTAAGGACAGCGACAATACATTATACCCAATGATAGTGAAAGCAGGATGCCGAGTTTAGCTGATGCTATCCCGCTAAAAAAAAGCGTGAATTGGCGATTTAATGCACTGTAAGGAAAGAATTGATAGAAAAAGTTAAATTAGCTATTGCAACGAAAAAAATCATTGCATAGAATGCGCAGCACTTGTCGCCGGCTTAGCTCAGTTGGTAGAGCAACTGACTTGTAATCAGTAGGTCGCCAGTTCGATTCCGGCAGCCGGCACCAATAAGACAAAAAAAGACAATTAGGTGGGATTCCCGAGTGGCCAAAGGGATCAGACTGTAAATCTGACGGCTCAGCCTTCGAAGGTTCGAATCCTTCTCCCACCACCATATTTCAAATAGTTTGAATAGCTCTACGAGAAACTGAAAGCGGGCATCGTATAATGGCTATTACCTCAGCCTTCCAAGCTGATGATGCGGGTTCGATTCCCGCTGCCCGCTCCAATTCTAAAGTGCTGATATAGCTCAGTTGGTAGAGTGCACCCTTGGTAAGGGTGAGGTCCCCAGTTCGAATCTGGGTATCAGCACCATCTTTCTCTTACAAGTTACTCAAGCCATTTGATTTATACTCAACATAAATCCATTTGTTGTATGCGTGGTCGTTAAGCCACCAAAATACCGTGCTTAGAGGGACTGTCATGTCTAAAGAAAAATTTGAACGTACGAAACCGCACGTTAACGTTGGTACTATCGGCCACGTTGACCACGGTAAAACCACTCTAACTGCAGCAATCTGTACTGTACTGTCAAAAGTATACGGCGGTTCTGCACGTGACTTCGCATCTATCGATAACGCTCCAGAAGAGCGCGAGCGCGGTATCACTATCTCTACCTCACACGTAGAATACGATACACCTGCTCGTCACTACGCACACGTAGACTGCCCAGGACACGCCGATTATGTTAAAAACATGA
>NZ_JBGONO010000046.1:0-6151 GCF_041439165.1 Enterovibrio sp. FF113
ATGCCCAAAAGGACATGAACCTGCTGGTCGAGAATGACCGCAAAGACAACATCAAGCATGATTTGCATCTGGATGTGGAGAATGAGCGTTTCTCGCACATCAAAGTCGATGACCATTTAACCGTCGACGGGCAAAGCAAAGAGCATGTGAAGGGTGATAAAACCATCGTGACCGACAGTTCACTGCACATCAAAGCCGGCGTGGGAATACTCAACGAAGCAGGCTCTGAGATTCATCTAAAAAGCGGTCACAAATCTATTCTCGAAGCCTATACCGAAGTCACGCTCAAAGTCGGCGGAAACTTCATCAAAATAGACCCCGCAGGCGTTCACATCGTAGGCTCCGTTATTAATATCAACTCAGGCGGAAGCGCTGGTTGTGGTTCTGGGTTTGGTGGAGCAATGCCGATGTTGCCGGGGGGAGTTGAAGCAGAGAAAGCGCCGGATGAGGCGGTTCGGAACTTGGCAACCGCTTCACAACAATCAGCGGCACCATTGATTTTACTTCAGCAAACTAAGGCTCTCGTTGCTGCTGGAAAGTCAGGGAAGCCTCTTTGTGAAGAATGTATCGATCTAGGCGAGGATAGCTAAGTGAACTTGCCTGACATAGAAGCGAATCAGAATCCTCTTTACATTCTGCTCGACGGCGCAGTCATAGAAGATGCAGCCAAACTCAGTTATGAACTCGCAGCCAATCAAGACATCGAGATTATATACAGCGGCACAGTGCTTAACATCGTGGCGAATTTGAGCCCAATTATTCTTCCGTTAAAAAACAATCAAGTTTTGCTCAATGCAGCGATGGACAAAAAGCCACACGATTGGGGGATAGTTTTTGAGGCGGAAGCATCAACGTCCGACGTAGCAGATCACTTAAAGACGGTTATCAAAGCCGATTTAGGTAATGGAAGCACATCAGTGTTTAGATTCTATCTTCCTCACGTTGTAGGCCGAATTGCTTTGGCCTCCACTGATACACAAAAACATCGACTATTTGGACCCATCACCAAGATTTGGAGCCAGTCTCGCGCCGACAAAATTTGGGAGACGACAGAGATAACCTATTTTGAGAAGCCTCCTCAAGAAGAAAAAATAGGCTGGATGGCACTATCAGATAACCAGTTAACGGCTTTAGGAGAAGCAGCTAAACAACACTTTCATTATCGAGCCTTAGATCATGTGAACCAGCATTTTCCTAAACATTTTTACCGAGCATCCCCACAGGATCAGCTTCTAAAAATCGAGTCCTATGTGAAACAAGGCCAGTCTTATGGTTTGAGTAGCGAAATGGAAAGCCTTTGCTTTATCAATATTCTCTGCATGTTAGGGAAAGAGGCATTGGAAGGTGAAAAGCACAGCGATGTCAAAAAGCTACTTGATAGCAAAGACACAATGCTTCCATCAGAAAGAATTCAAAATGCATTGAATAAAGCGACAGAGCTTTATGAACAAAGAGAGTCTTTAAATGGTTAATAAAGCAAATGAAGCGGCCACAACGTCGAGCGCTGATAGCATCGACTCGCTGATGTCTACCTGTCCATTAAATGATGATCTCATCGTTATTCACCCAATGCGCTATTCCGTTAAGCAAATAGAGCTAAGCTTCATGCTACCTTCAGATGTGGGGAGCGGCCTGCCTGTTTTAAAAGAGCATGATTACATCATGCGCCCTGTCATTGATGCTTTTATTTATCTTTTTAATGAAAGGGACAATTACGTTCTGCTATCTGAGTTTGATACTTCCGGTGAGGCAATCAAAACGGAATGTATATTAGGAGATGTTCCAAATGAGATACAGGGCCATTTTCCTGTCATCACGCAAGACAAAAATGACAAGTTCTCGATACTCCTTTCTTACATAAAGCTGGACGAAGCGTTCGTTCTAGGTTTAGTCAAAGATAAAAGCATTAGAAAAAATCAACTTCAGCAAGTAAGCGTCAGCAGAGCTCGAAGGGGCAAAGAAGACCACTGCCTAATGGTCGAAGATCTTCCGACCGTGAGCCCAGATTTTTCAAGTGAAACTTTTAATTTTGATTGGTCTTTATGGTCCACCTCTGATCTATCGACCCCACCGTTACTGGCTAAATACAGATCAGTGACACCCGACAGTCATGTTGCTGTCGCTGTCATTGACCCAGTGGGGATCAGCATAGAACTTTGCACACTTTTCAATGCTCAATATGACGCTGGATTTACCCATATAGCGGAGACGCAATATCCTTACACGATTGCGAATGCGACAAAAATGCTAATCAATAGAGAGGCACAAAAGGGGTTTAGAAAAGAAGTAAAAAAACGCGTATCCATTACCCATGAACCCAAAGATTATCAATACGGGCTTCCCACATACTATGAGCGAACAGAAAAAGAGATTGAAGACATTCGTGAAGATCGCCGAGACAGGATAATCAAGGATTATCACGATGTCATTCGCGAAAAAGAAATGGATAAATTTCAATCGGACCGCGATGCTTACACCAAGGCTCTAAGCACTAGCTTAGAAGAGATAGCCCTTGATTGGACACAATGGCTTGAATCCGACTACACCGACTTCGCACTAGCCCTTTATTCTCCATTTAAACAAGAACAAATTAAGCAAAAGGAAATTGCCATTGCAAATATGCTTGGCAATATCCAAGCAACAGAAATAGGCAAAAAACTGCGTGACGACTGGATTCAGGATTTCGCCTACTGCACGACGGAGAAAGGTAAACCAGAGTCAAAAGGAATCGGTGGGCAAATATGGACAACCATTGGTGTACTCAACTCAGGTTACCAAGAGCTCAGCAAGCACTTAAAACTTGTTTATGACGCTGGGTCTATAAATTGGGATGACGTCATATCTAACCAAAGGCGACTCATCTCTGACGGTATTCTTGCAGCCACCGAAGCAACTGACAGCATTCAATACTCCATAGGTGAAAAAGTCGCTCAATTTGTTGTCGACCCAGAACTTGAAGACGTTTGGCACGTTTACTATCACGCCATGGCTGAACGGTATGGCTATCAATACGGTGTCATGAACACATCATTGAATGATGTGCTGGAAGATATAGAAGATTTTAACTCTGTTCAATTTGCGGCTTCAGCAGAACATATCCTGGTGGCTAAAACAAAGAAAACTAAAAAGAAGAAGCTAAAAAGCAAAGGGAAAGGAAGAGGTGGCGCTAAAAAGAAACCCAAATACATTGACCCTAAAGTTAAAATTAAAATCTATCGCCTAGACGCTTTAATTAGACCTGGAGTAAAGCCTACTGTTTTAGAGGGCTTTGCTTACTGGGTGGTAAAAAATATCGATAAGAGCAACATAAACAGCCCGGAGAGTAAGCTTGGGCAATGGAGCAAACAGTTGTCTGGCCTCGTTGAGAGACACAACGGTAGATTCACTGGATTTCTACTGGTCGCTCAAATAGCAAATATGGTTTCCGTAATCAATAAGTCTTCATCATCTAAAAAGATAGAACCAAAACTAGTTTTTGATTTATTGAACAGTTTTACAGGCTTAATACAATCTGCACTAGCTTTTATTCAAAGCGTTACCTTTTCCAATGATGAACAAGCAATGAAGCTAGCTGCAAAATCCACCTTCAATTCCATTGGAGTAAAATCAACATCTTTGTTTAAAAGTTTTGGGGTGTCCAATAGACTTGCAACAAAACTATCAACGCGAGTCATGACTAGCCTAAGCACTGTAGGTAGGTTTGCATACAGAGCATTACCTGTTGTAGGAAATATGCTTGGGGTCATAACAAGTGCATTTAACTTGGCAGAAGATATCGAACAGCAAGACAATATTGGCGCGAAAGTTGTAGCTGTGTCGTCACTCATAGTAAACTCTGCAGCTTTAGCTTTAGCTGTCGTGGCTTTGGTCCCAGGTGTAAACGCAGTGGTTGGCGTTGTAGCTTTGGTTCTGGCTGCGGTTGGAGTAGCATTAGATCTTATTCATGCTTGGATCGAAGATAGCAGGCTAGAGACTTTTCTAAAGGGGTCATTCTGGGGAATTGGTAGCCGATATAAATACCATGTCGCTTTATCTGATCAGACCTCAGAAAGAGTTAAGTTCTTTGAGGATGTCTCAGATCTTAAAGTGCAGCAAATACAAACTAAAGAATTAGTAGCATTCACTGACGAACTCTTTAGGCCTATATTTAGTCACTCTGCATATGATGAAAGTGGATGGTTTTATAAGTATGAAGACTTTACCCTCCAAATCTACTTTCCGGGTTATGCAAGTAACAACAGTAAAGTATCTCTGAAAGTGCTAGGTGTTATCGATGAAAAGACAGAACTTCTTTATGGTCGAGTCATAAATGCTGATGGTTCTCAAGATCACTCAACAAATAAAATTGCGATGAAATCAGCTTCTGGCAATGGTTTTGCCTTAGAAGCGTCATTTAAAGAGAGTGTCTGGGAAAAAGATTATGACAGCTATAAATTCGATATAAGTTATGTAAATCCAAACTCTTTTCCTGTTACGCTTAATTACTCCGTAGAGCTGGATGATGACGCCGCACTATTTTGGCAAGATGATGTCAGTGCTGACGTTGAAATAAAGGAATAATCGAGAGCTGTTATGCCAAATAAAATCAATAAAGTATCCGACGATCTATGGATTGGTGCCAAGCACTATGGATATGCACCAAAGTTTAAAAACACAATCAGCCGAAGAGGCTCAGGTTTCAGTACAGGCTTCGGCACCAGTCATATCATGGAGGATGTACTCAGTCCCCCACCAAAAGAAGTCCATCTTGATTGGGATGGTACAGATACGTTTTATAATGCAGGTTATGCTTTTGTCTCCAGTACCCATGGCGATTTTATCGATATGAGGGTAAACAGTACGCACAATCGACAAACATTAACGCGCTTTTCCCAATTTATTATGCTTCCAATTTTCTTGCTAACATACCTCACATTAAGGTTAGCGCGCGACGATACACCATGGCTATACCTTCACCCTGTTGAGATTGGTGTGGTTATCTTCTTATTATTACTTTGTTTTATTGAAATATGCCGACCAGTTCAAACGCCGGTTCGCTTTCATCACAAAAATCAAGAAGTCTACGTTTACCATAAAAATGCGTTGTATCGTATACCTTGGAAAAAATGTGAAATAGCGACCATGTTTGCACCTCACCACGTTGGCTACGGTGCATTCTCAGACGCCTACAATTTAAATCTATGGCTCTATCCGAAACACTGCGTGAACAACAACGCTGGAGATCAGCCTGTTGTTCTAAATCTAGTGACTTCAGTCAACGGGCATGCTGATACGTATCTTTATTGGGAGTATGTAAGGCGGTTTATGACTGACGGGAAGAACGCTATTGAAGGAAGCGACGAAAAAAAACCTTTTTTATATCGGTTGACACCTAAAAGCACCAAGTTCAAAGATCGCGCCATTACCGGGCTGTTCGCAACTTTTTTCTTTGTTTTGTTGCCCTTTATTTCACCATCTCAATTCGCAATTCGCTTCAACCCAATCAAAAGCCATTGGCCTGAAGAAGTGCATAAATGGACTGGGAAAACAGTCAACTGGCATTAACACTGCAAACGCAGTGATGACTGAATCATCGTCGTCTTGACTTATAAAACCTTAGGTACAGACGACGAGTTCAGCTCACCCCAACAACTTCCCCTTAATCCCATTGAACACCGCCAGCACCCTATCGTGGGCTGGCTTGTGGTCGGCGATGAACGACAAACACATTATTGCGCTTTGGTCGTATTTGTCCGGTAGCGGAACATTCAAATCACTTGAAATAGTGCGTACGTAGTTGAGTTGGCTTTCTGATGGGAGCTTGAGCGAATCCGGAATGGCATCTTGAATCACTTGCGTCATATTCTCAGAGAAATCGGGCCACTGACCCAAATCAACGTGGGTATCTTGAGCCAAGCGCAGAAATTTCTTTTGCTCTGCGGTGAGCGAGTAGGTAAAGGTGACAGCTCCTACTGAGAAGGTTATGTCTTTCATCATCAAGTTCTCTGCGCCATGAGTCATTGGCTAAATCCATTTCACTGCATGCTATCAGTACCGAAAGACATCGAGTGTCTGAGTGATGCGCCAAATCGTTAAATTAGTGTGCTCGCTGTTTTGTCATTCCGGCCAAATCTTGCTCGCTGAGCAATTTTTCGCCCGACATCCAAGCAAT
>NZ_JBGONO010000047.1:0-5053 GCF_041439165.1 Enterovibrio sp. FF113
CCGGCGATACCACCGCGTCGGTAACTGAAGACGTGGGCGCACAAACCGCGTCAGGCACCATCACGATCACCGATGCTGATACGGATGATACGCCAACCATTCCGAATGGCACCTTGGTGGGTGAATATGGCGCATTGACCTTGGTTGATGGCGCTTGGACTTACACCGCGGACAGCGCGTCTATTCAATCATTGGCTGACGGTGATACCGCAACGGATACCATCACGGTCACGGCCTCCGATGGCACCACACAAGACATCGTTATCACCATTACAGGCACGGATGATGCCGCGGTTATTTCCGGTGAGACATCCGGCAACATCACCGAAGATACTGGCGCGCAAACCGCGTCGGGCACCATCACGATCACGGACGCAGATACAGGCGAAACCCCAACCATTCCGAATGGTACGTTGGCAGGTGAGTACGGGTCGTTAACCCTCGTTGACGGCGCATGGACATATACGGTTGACACCGACGCGGTGCAATCTCTTGCTCAAGGTCAAGAAACCACTGACACCATTACCCTCACCGCGAGTGATGGCTCAACGGTCGATGTGGTCATTTCGTTAACCGGAACTAACGATGCCGCTGTGGTCACCGGGGATCTCAGCGCCAGCGTGGCTGAAGGTGGCGAGGCTTCGGTATCGGGTTCTATCAACATCAACGACCCTGATGCTGCTGTCCAGCCCACCCTTGAGAACGGCACGGTGGAAGGTGAATACGGTAGCCTCACTCTGACCGACGGTGAGTGGACGTACACGGTTGACCCTAGCAAAGCACAGTCTTTGGGTGACGGTGATTCAGAAATTGACACCATCACGATCACCGCGTCGGATGGCTCTGAGCACCAAATCACGATCACGGTGACAGGCAGCGATGATGCTTCTGTGGTCACAGGCGTCACCACTGGTGGGGTTGATTTAGGTGCAGACACGCCGGAAACCAGCACATCAGGTACCCTTTCCATTGCAGACGTGGATGACGGCGACTCGCCAAGCTTCACCAACACCACGATCGACGGTGACTACGGTACCTTTACGCTTACTGACGGCGCATGGACCTACACCATCGACCCAGCTAAAGCCGGCGCACTTAACGATGATCAGACAGAGCAAGACGTGTTCACCCTGACCGCCTCAGACGGCACAGTGCAGCAGATCACCGTTGATGTCACGGGCGCTGATGATGCAGCAGTGATCACCGGCGATACCATCGCGGCAATCACTGAAGACGTGGGCACACAAACCGCGTCAGGCACCATCACGATCACGGATGCGGATACCGGTGACACGCCAACCATTCCGAATGGCACCTTGGCGGGTGAATATGGCTCGCTCACGCTCGTGGATGGCGCATGGACATACACCGCAGACAACGCATCCATCCAATCATTGGCCGACGGCGACACAGCCACCGACACCATGACCGTCACCGCGTCTGATGGCACAACCCAAGACATCGTCATTACCATTACGGGTACCGATGACGCCGCCGTGATAACTGGCGATTCCACAGGTAGCATCACTGAAGATGCGGGGGCACAAACTGCTTCTGGCACTCTGACCATCACTGATACTGATACGGGCGAAACCCCAACCATCCCGAATGGCACCTTGACGGGTGAATACGGCTCGGTCACCTTGGTCGATGGCGCATGGACATACACCGCAGACAGCGCGTCCATCCAATCGCTGGGTGATGGTGATATTGCCACCGACACCATTACCGTCACCGCGTCTGATGGCTCGACGCAAGACATTGTCATGACTATCACAGGCACTGACGACGCAGCGGTACTTTCAGGCACATCAACAGCAACCATTACCGATATTAATGCTTCTTCGCAAAACGTCACGGTTGGTCGAGGCAGTGACGGTACGTGGGATGCCAGTAATGGCGACAACTTATACCTCAACTTGAGCAATGTTGGCTCTGACGCCGCCTATAACAACAGTGTGGGTTACTACGTGATGGATGCGGGCGGCAATGTCGTGCGTGCAGCGATCATCTTTGATAATGCACACAGCACCAACGGCACCAGCGTCAACATTAATACCGCCGGTGGCGAGAAGGTCGGCTTGTTTATGATCCCAGACGGTGATAGCAAAGGCTTCAATGTCGGCAGTGTCAGCCTTAGTTTTGGTGGTAGCAGTGTAACGGCCTATCAAGGCGGTGCATCAAGTACCACTTTTGTCTCTGACGCCTCGAAAAATAGCGGTTACGACAACGAATACAATTCAGGCACTTATTCTGCGTGGGAAGACATTGCTGGGGGCGGCGACAGAGACCATAACGATGTCACCTTCTACGTCACCGCCACTCAGCAGCAGGAAAGCCCGATCACCGCCAGTGGATCCGTCTCTGTTTCAGACGTGGATTCTGGTGATACCCCCACCTTGCCAAACACCACGATTCAAGGTGAGTACGGTTCGTTAACCATGACCAATGGCAACTGGACGTATACCTTTGACCCAGACAAAGCCTCGGCCATAGACGAAGAGACATTGGAAACCATTGTCATTACAGATTCAGAAGGTGGTAAGCATGAAATAGTGATTGCCATTCAAGGCACCGACGATGCGCCGATTGTCACAGGCGTATTCTCAGGTGCAGTGACCGAAGGCGATGGGGATGATGTGATCACGGTGAGTGGGACACTTTCAATTTCTGACGCTGATGCGGATGACACACCCGAGTTTGAGAACACAACCATTGACGGTCAATACGGTTCGCTAACACTGGCAGATGGCGAATGGACTTACACACTGGATCCTGTCAAATCTCAAGTCCTGTCTGACACTGACTTTGTGCAGGACACCATCACCCTTACCGCGACAGATGGCACAACGCAAAATGTGGTTATTTCTGTAACAGGCACTGATGATGCTGCTGTGATCACTGGTGATACCACTGCGGCGATCACTGAAGACGTGGGTGCACAAACTGCGTCAGGCACCATCACCATCACGGATGCTGATACAGGCGACACCCCAACCATTCCAAACGGTACCTTGGCGGGCGAATACGGCTCACTCACCTTGGTCGATGGCGCATGGACATACACCGCAGACAGCGCGTCCATCCAATCGCTGGGTGATGGTGATACTGCCACCGACACCATTACCGTCACCGCGTCTGATGGCTCGACGCAAGACATTGTGATTACCATTACGGGCACGAACGATGTCGCGGTCGTCACGGGTGATACCTCTGGCGATGTAACCGACCAAAATACCTCAATATCGGGTTCAATTTCGGTCAGCGACATAGATGACGGTGAAACCGCGACCATCGACAACACCACGATTGAAGGCGAATACGGCTCACTTGTGTTGGTGGACGGAAACTGGACGTTCAACGTCGATTCAGAGAAAGCGCAGACGTTACCTGATGGTCAATCTGCGAACGATGTCTTCACGTTAACGGCCTCAGATGGTTCAACCCATCAAATCACCGTGACCGTTGAAGGCACAGATGATGCGGCTGTGGTCACCGGCGATCTCAGTGCCAGCGTGGCAGAAGGCGGTGATGCCTCGGTATCGGGTTCTATCAACATCAGCGACCCTGATGCTGCGGTACAACCCACCCTTGATAACGGCACGGTGGAAGGCGAATACGGTAACCTCACCCTGACTGACGGCGAGTGGACCTACACGGTTGACCCAAGCAAAACACAGTCTTTGGGTGACGGCGATTCTGAAACTGACACCATCACGATCACTGCATCGGACGGCTCAGAGCACCAAATCACCATCACGGTAACAGGCAGCGATGATGCTTCTGTGGTCACCGGCGTGACCACAGGCGGGGTTGATTTAGGTGCAGACTCACCTGAAACCAGCACATCAGGCACCCTGTCAATTTCTGACGTGGACGACGGTGACTCGCCAAGCTTTACCAACACCACTATTGAAGGTGACTACGGTACCTTTACGCTCACTGATGGCGCATGGACTTACACCATCGATCCAGCTAAAGCCAACGCACTTAACGATAATCAAACCGAACAAGAAGCGTTCACCCTGACCGCCTCAGACGGCACAGTGCAGCAAATCACGGTTGATGTCACTGGCACTGAGGATGCCGCGGTGATCACAGGCGATACCACCGCCAGCCTCACTGAAGATGTCGGGACACAAACTGCTTCTGGCACCATCACGATCACGGATGCGGATACAGGCGACACGCCAACCATTCCAAACGGTACCTTGGCGGGCGAATACGGCTCACTCACCTTGGTCGATGGCGCATGGACATACACCGCAGACAACGCATCCATCCAATCATTGGCCGACGGCGACACAGCCACCGACACTATTACCGTCACCGCGTCTGATGGCACCACCCAAGACATCGTTATCACTATTACAGGCACGGATGATGCGGCGGTAGTGACAGGCGATACGGCGGGCAACACCACGGACCAAGGCACCACGGTGTCTGGCTCTATCAACATCAGTGATGTGGATAACGGTGAAAACCCAACCATCAGTAACACCACCATCGAAGGGGAATACGGCTCATTGAGCTTGGTTGATGGCAACTGGACCTACACGGTTGATCCTGACAGCGCACAAACCCTGCCAGACGGGGAGTCTGCGAACGACACCTTCACCTTAACGGCATCTGATGGGTCAACCCATCAAATCACGGTCACCGTGGAAGGCACCGACGATGCAGCAGTTGTGGCGGGCGTCACCACTGGCGGGGTTGATTTAGGTGCAGACACGCCGGAAACCAGTGTCTCTGGCACCCTTTCCATTACAGACGTGGATGACGGCGACACACCAAGCTTTACCAACACCACGATCGACGGTGACTACGGCACCTTTACGCTGACTGATGGCGCATGGACTTACACCATCGACCCAGCTAAAGCCAACGCACTTAACGATAATCAAACCGAACAAGAAGTGTTCACCCTGACCGCCTCGGACGGCACGGTGCAACAGATCACCGTTGATGTCACGGGCGCTGATGATGCAGCAGTGATCACCGGCGATACCACCGCGTCGGTAACTGAAGACGTGGGCGCACAAACCGCGTCAGG
>NZ_JBGONO010000048.1:0-4045 GCF_041439165.1 Enterovibrio sp. FF113
GGGCTCATAACCCGAAGGTCGTTGGTTCAAATCCAGCTCCCGCAACCACATTTTAGCTTTCGATTTATCGGAAGATAAAGCTCTCACAGAGAGCAAGTTGACATCGTACTTTGAACGATTAATCGGACGCGGGATGGAGCAGTCTGGTAGCTCGTCGGGCTCATAACCCGAAGGTCGTTGGTTCAAATCCAGCTCCCGCAACCAAATTTAAGCTCGGTGGTTATAGCAAGTTTTTGTCATAACCCTCAGGCCGTTGCAAAGGGTTTGCCCGTTAAAACCCAGTTCTCGCAACCAAATTCGAAAGCCCAGTCATTTGACTGGGCTTTTTTGTATCTACTAGATTTCAGCAGTACTTTGTCAATTGTTGTAAAAGCGTTATGCTGCAGTGAAAACGCCTAATAGTTAGAGCACAGATAGGTAATTTCTCGCACAAGGACGTTGTAGCATGGCAGTTTCTAATGTGGTCTCGTTAGACCGCACCGACATCGAAATTCTCCGTATTCTTCAGACAAACGGTCGCTTGCCTGTTGTCGAACTCGCGAAGCGGGTAAACCTTACAACTACACCGTGTTCCGAACGCGTCAAACGGCTTGAAAGAGAGGGCTATATCTCCGGCTATCATGCGGATATTTCCGCAGAAAAGCTTGGCTTAGATGTTGTTGTGTTTATTCATATGCGTTTGGACCAGACCAACCTGTCTATCTTTGATAAGTTCGCCAAATCGGCATTGTTAATTCCAGAGATCGAAGAGTGTTATTCCTTGTCTGGTGACTTTGATGCCATGGTCAAAGTGCGTGTTAAGAATATCAAAGCCTATCAGCAATTTATGTCTACTCGAATCATCCAGCTCCCTGGTGTGATTCAAACGCGAAGTGAAATTGTTATTGCCGAGTACAAGCGAAGTGCAGGAATTAACCCTGAGTTGATTTCTTTGTCTTGAACTCGAAACGTTAAGACAAAGTAACGGGCAATGTCTGTGCCTCATGGTTATTATTTCTGTATATCGACTTTTTTAGAGGTAATACCCCCAGCAGAGACGAGAATTATCGTCTCATTTAGGTAACTTCCCCACGATTCCCTGACTAAAATGAACCTCATAACAATAATGTTAATAAAATGTTGAGGTGTTCTTATGATCGCACCCATTCTGAGAGATACGATCCACTCTCAAAACCAAGCGGTACATACAACCAATGCCGTTGTGATGGTGCCACCCGTTGATTTTAAATTTAATACTGAAACCAGTGCTGATAATGAATTCCAAAAATCATTGGCATTGTCGGATGTTCAGGTGCGTGGAAAAGCTTTGCAGGAATTCAATCAAATGGTTGAGCTGCTGAGAGGTCATGGCGTTAACGTTACTGTGATGAACTATTCGCCAAGCGAAGGTGAAACACCCGATGCCGTTTTTCCGAATAACTGGTTTTCAACCCTGCCAAATGGAGATTTGTACTTATTTCCGATGGCTTGTGAAAATCGCCGTAGAGAAATCCGCCCAGAAACGCTGACGGAAGCACTTGTTACTTCCGGTTTTAATGCGCCAGTGGTACTCGAAATTGGCAGTCTGAGTTCGCCTGATGCATTTTTAGAGAGTACTGGTGTGATGATCATGGATCATACCAACGGCACGGTTTACGCAGCCCTTTCAGTTCGCTGCGACCGTAAACTGCTTCAAGAGTATGCCGATAGAGCAGGTTTTCGCGATGTTATTTTCTTTGATACCCAAATGTCATCTGGTGCGCCTGTTTATCACACAAATGTGATGATGGCGGTAGGTGAAGGTTTTGCAGTGATCTGTGATGAAATCATTGAAGAGTTTGAACGTCGCCGAGTGCTTGGCTCGCTGCAAAAGACCAAAGATGTGGTCTCGATTACTGAAGAACAAATGGGACATTTTTGCGGTAACATACTTCAGCTGCAAAGCGATAAAGGTGAACGATTGATCGCGATGTCACTGTCTGCCTATAACGCGTTTACGTTGGAACAAAAGCGAGTACTGCGTAAGCACGGAAAACTGGTGCCAATAGACGTGTCCACCATCGAAACCATCGGAGGAGGCAGCGTTAGGTGCATGCTCGCCGAGAATTTCCTTCCTCAATAGAAGCCGCGATGCGGCTTTTTTTTCTTTTCCTCCAATCATCTGCGTGAATAACATCCTCCTCACAAGTTGCACAATTGGGTATTCGTCTTATTCTTAAGAGAGTGTTAAACAAAGAACAAATACGATTTAGTGAAAAGGGGTTTGCCCAATCTCTTTACAGGAGCAATGTTATGTCCGAAAGACGATACCGTCTTATCACCCGAAGTGATTTCGACGGGTTAGTGTGTGCGGTACTTCTCAAACACATTGATCTGATTGATGAGATAAAGTTTGTGCACCCAAAAGATATGCAAGATGGCGTGGTTGAAATTAATGAATATGACATCACCACAAATCTACCCTATAACGCCAAAGCACATCTTTGCATCGACCACCATGCATCAGAGTTAATTCGCAATCAGGATCTCAATGCCAATTACATCATTGACGCTGATGCACCATCTGCAGCACGTGTTGTGTGGAAGCATTTTGGCGGTGAAAACACCTTCCCAAGTGGATGGGACGAGATGATGGAAGAGGTCGATAAAGGTGATTCTGCCCAATACACAAAAGATGAAGTGTTGTACCCAAAAGCGTGGGGTCTCCTAAACTTCATTATGGATGCACGCACGGGGTTGGGACGTTTTCGCGAGTTTCGGATATCGAATTACGAGCTGATGATGGATTTGATCGAACATTGCCGAGATAAGTCTATCGCAGAGATCATGGAGCTTCCAGACGTTAAAGAACGTGTCGACGTTTACTTTAGTCATAGAGAAAAGTTTCAGGAACAACTTCGACGCTGCGCGTCGGTATGTGGCAATCTTGTCATTCTTGACCTTCGCCATGAAGATCCGATTTGGGCAGGTAATCGATTCGAAATATACGCTGTGTTCCCACAATGCAACATCTCAGTCCATGTGCTTTGGGGGCTGAAAAAGCAAAACACTGTGTTTGCCTGTGGAAAATCAATATTTGATCGTACGTCGACAACGAACATCGGCGAATTAATGCTGAGCTATAATGGCGGCGGACATGAGAATGCGGGGACTTGCCAAGTGCCTAATGAAAATGCAGCGCGGGTGCAAGATGAGCTTATTGTAAGAATCAATCAAGATGGGTAATACTCAAGCTTGAGAGTTTGACGACACAGCCTCGTACTGAAAGAGCCTGTGTCGTTATTCATTGAAACAACGCAAAAGTGATTAAGTCGCTGAAAGACTATGCCACAGAAAATTTTGGCGTTAACGGTAACCGATCAAAAGAAACGCCCTTCCATCCGCTCACCACAAAATTCCGAATATTCTGGTGATCACTGCCACCAGGGTGACCGAGAACATCCTCTCTATAGTAGCGACCGAAACAAGCAACCACTGACCGTTCATCAAGCCCATGTAACTTCCCAAAAGCGAGAATCTTACACGACCCAGAGTTCTGCCCAGCTTTGTTGGTTAAGTTCCCATTGACGAATTGGCTCGGGGAAAAGTCGTACAAGCCATCAATCACCGCCATGGTATCTTCAAATTCGATAAGCTCAGGTGTGTTGGTGAGTTTTAGCAAAAAATTGTTAAGTTGCATTTCTATCCTAATTATCATTAAGCGTCACGGGTTCGGATACGCATAATTAAAGCCATATTTTCACTGTGATATTGGATCATTTGCGCGAAAAACTGTACGTGGCGTGTCCATTATTATCACTTCTATCAGGATGAGGCGAGAAAGGGAAGGGCTGTCACCGATATTACTGTGGTTTCGTAAGTTCTGAGTCAATCAGAGTGATAAAAAAAAGAAGTGAAATATTACTTCTCAATGGTACATGAGAAGCGTTTTTGCTGAGATAATCATCAAAGTGCTTTTAAAAACAACGAACAAGCAAAGTAATCCAAAAAAATGTTTACAGGTGCCGAGGAGGCCGTTAATATTCGCGGCAACAACGGAGAGATGGCTGAGTGGTTTAAAGCACCG
>NZ_JBGONO010000049.1:0-3736 GCF_041439165.1 Enterovibrio sp. FF113
CGGACCAACCGATTATCACGGGCAGAACTTATCACGCGACCAATGTGCCGCCCTATCCGCTGCCAGCCAACAAAACCCGTACGGTACTGAGAACCGAAACCCATCAAGGCGAGGGATTTAACGAACTGCGCTTTGAAGACCAAGCAGACAAAGAAGAGATTTACGTTCATGCCCAAAAGGACATGAACCTGCTGGTCGAGAATGACCGCAAAGACAACATCAAACATGATTTGCATCTGGACGTGGAAAACGAGCGTTTCTCGCACATCAAAGTCGATGACCATTTAACCGTCGACGGACAAAGCAAAGAGCATGTGAAGGGTGACATCAGTCTAACTGTTGACGGCTCCCTCCATATTAAACAGGGAAAGAAGCAACTTCTCGAAGCGGGCACCGAAATACACCACAAAGCCGGCGATAAAGTCATCATCGAAGCAGGCACGGAAATCACCATCAAAACAGCCGCGGGCTTTGTAAAACTTGACCCTGCGGGTGTGCATGTTTCAGGTGCGGTAGTTAATTTGAACTCAGGTGGGGCCGCAGGAAGTGGCAGTGGTGCATCACCTGCTCTTCCTAGCATTTCGACATTACTAACCAGCAAAATTGGCACCAACTGGGTGGAGTTTGAATATCTAGACCCTGATATGGCGCCTTTTGCGAACACACCTTATCGCGCCATTTTAAGTGATGGAACAGAAGTACAAGGAACGCTAGATGGTGACGGCTATGCGCGCATTGACGAAGTGCCAGCAGGTCCCGTTCGTGTTTATTATGACCCCGATAATACGTTCGAAGACAAGGCACGAGAAAGCATCAATTCACTCAGCAGCAAGGTGAGTTCTTTAATGGGAGGCGCTAGCTAATGTGGGGAAATGAGCTTTTTCAGTACCTCTATGACAATCTCGAAGGCGCCTACGATGCAGGCGAAAAATATATATCTCAAAAAGCACAGGACGCATACGATTCCACACTCGGTGCGATTGATTGGATTTGGGAAGCGCTTCAAGGAGACTTCAATACCAACCAGACGACCGGACAAATAGCAGCAAACGCTGCACTTGGTATCATCCCAATCGTTGATCAAATATTAGATTGCCGCGACTTAATCGCAAACTGTCGCCATATACATAAAAACAGAAGTGATGTGACGGCTTGGGTCGCTCTTTGCTTCACCCTAATTGGCCTCATTCCCTCGCTAGGCTCTGTGGCAAAGGGGGTATTGAAGATTCTCTTTCTTTTTGTCAGAAAAGCGGGTGGGAATGTTGCTGCAGCGATTCGCCCTGCAATGGCACCTATTATTTCGTTTCTTCAAAACGAAAAAATACGTAAGTTGTTCGACATCCCCAGAATCGATATCGCACTAAGAAAAATCGCAGAAGCGATCAAAAGTATTCGTGGTGAGGTGACTGCAACTGCACTCAAAGGCTATCTTGATAACATTGCAGATGCGCTAACAGATTTAGTCTCACAAATTCGATACCTCGCTCCTGCTAGCGTAAAGGTTTGGCTCGATGAATCTGTTCGGTTGGTACGCGCCGTTCAAGAATCCGCAGATAGAATGTTGGAACCCGCCATCGCGCCAGTGCAACGTATTCTGAACGATATTGAAGAAGCATTAGGCAAACAAGCTGATGAATACTCACCCAGCTATCGAGCTGATGTAAATACACGCACCGTTCACGAACTTGACCCAACAGTCGCTGCAATAAATCCACGCATTCTGACTCGCACACAGAAAGGTCTGTATGGCGAAATTATCAGTGACAACTATATGCTTAACCAAGGTCATCGAAACATGTTGCCGGACGCTCGGCAAGTTCGCTCCTTAGAAGATACTCCTAGAGGCCGTGGCATTGATGGCATTTATGAAAATGGTAATCCGCCACCTCCGTATATAGTGACAGAGACTAAATACCGAACTGACTCTGGTAAATATATTGACTCAGATGGGATAGCAAGAGATAACATTTTGCCGACAACCCATGGTTCAAATGGGTATGTGAGTGCAAAACAAATGAGTGACGCTTGGATCCAGCCAAGATTGGCCGATGAAGTTGGACGAGATGCCGCTGACGATATCATGGACGAAGGATATGCCCGATGGTTAATGATTGTTGATGAATCGGGAGAAGTGGTCAACATTACAAAATTGGACGCCATTGCAAGAAGCATTGAAGAGGTGATGAGATGACAGGACAAGCACTAACATTTAATCAAATGAGAAGGGATGCTTTTCTGGACGAACATGTTTATGACGAACAAAACACCTACTTCAGCAAAGATAACTCTCGGCGCTACACACATCTAACCGATGAAAATAAAGACATATTTCATCGATCAAGTATTAGTTGGTCTCTATTTTTAAATAAAGTAGAGCACGCGCTTCTTGAATACTCTGGAGGAGCGAATATTGAAGCGGTACAACTGCTCGTTGATGTCGCTTTCCAAGATCTTAATCGCCACAAAGACCAATTTACCTTTGAAATAATAAAATACTGGGAGCCAGACGGTTATCAATTTCTTCTTTGGCTGGTCAGTCTTGCAGTGCTAACTGGCAACAAAGATGCTTTGCTCACCATCGCTAGAATGACTGGGAAAAACCCACAAGGTGGCGACGACAAATGCATCGTCCAATTATACACCCGTGTTGGCTTGCAAGGTCTCCCAAGACAAGATTCACTTGTTTTCGAAAAGCCCTACAGCGATTTTTATGATGCCATTAAAGGAGATGGCGTTTCTCCGACAAAATCAGAACGTCAAGCGGCGCTAAATGCCTATCTTAAGGGCTGGTACAAGGGTATGAAAAATTGCTATTGGCATAATCGCCATAAAGGCAGACATGCTACCCACTTTGGCTATTGGTCACTGGAGTCGGGGGCTGCCACCATCCTTTTTGATCTTGACGACAGTGAATACCGCAAGTCGCTTTATTACCCAAAAGATTGGGTAGACTTTGCTCGCGAACAGAATTTTGGTGCTTTATTCAGCCATGAAAAACTACCTTTTCACCATATCGCATTGCCGGGCGATGAGGCACCAGTGACAGCTGAGTGGGTTTCCAATGTCAGCAATGAGGCACTTAAAGCGAACATGGGTGAACGCCTAAGCGGTGATCCGGTTAATAAAGCAGGTGATGCTGCAATATGGATCAGCATATGAAGTACATTGTGCCCTTCGTTTTGTTAGTTACCTCTTTGAACGCTTGGGCTTCACTCTCTGGCAGCTACTCAACACCGCCAGACAGTCTTTCCAACATCGTGTTTTCTGTTACGGAATTAGACGACAAAATAATCTTAGAGCGCAGAGGCGAACTGTATGCAGCAGCCTATATGGATAAAGTAGAAAGATCTGAATTTGCGTCTTATCTCGCTTGGGGAGCAGATGACCTTCAGGATTCAGAGTGTCTCGTTATGCCACTGACGCCACAGGTTAAAATTGAAGAGATCGTGGCATCAAAAGGGGGAGATGTGGTTGCAGTCACAGCCACTGGCAAGTCCACCTTGCGTTTTATTGACGAGCAAAACACAAAGTCCTTTATTCGTTTACCTAAATTTAAGATCCGACAGGTTCTTTGTATTTCTGAAAGCTCGATACCACGCCTGAAAAGCAACGCATTCTTCTACAATCACGCCTTTGGTGTCGTCCCAGTCATTAAGCGTTAGTCTAATTCTAGTCACCCTCCATTCCGGCCAAATCTTGCTCGCTGAGCAATTTTTCGCCCGACATCCAAGCAATT
>NZ_JBGONO010000050.1:0-1682 GCF_041439165.1 Enterovibrio sp. FF113
ACTTTCAAGCCAACACCATTAAGCATCGGCGTGTTCTCTCTATTCCACGCTTGGGACGAGAGGTAAGAAAGCATCGACGGTATTGCATCAATGAACAGCAATATCAATGGGCTATGCTCGAATATCAGAGGCTGACTCATTCATCAGGGTTGGGCGAATTATGAGGGGATCCTTCAGCGTCGCAATAACGGGCGCTTACCAAACCGCCCAAAACTGCTTAAAACCGCTTAAAACCGCTTATTCACAACAGGTTAGACAACCGTCCGCAGTGACAAAGCGTCCCGTTGATTGTTTTGATACTCATTGAGCCTTCTCCTCCAGCTTAACCCTCAGGCTAAGCTGGAAGGCGACGAAACCAAAACGGAGAAGACTCAATGAGATTTTATAACCAACAGCATAACTATTACTGCGGCATCGATCTGCATGCGCGCATTCTTTATGTCTGTATTCTCGACGCAACAGGCAATAAAGTCCTTCACAAGAAAATTGGCGCTGACCCTGACGCATTGCTGGAAATACTCGCGCCATTCCAAGATGAAATCGTCGTGGGCGTCGAATGCATGCATTGCTGGTATTGGGTCAGTGACCTTTGCCTCGACTACGCCTTTGATTTTGTCCTCGGCCATGCCTTATACATGAAAGCCATTCATGGGGGCAAAACCAAAAATGATCGTATTGATTCATTTAAAATCGCATCTCTGATCCGCGGCGGTAATTTCCCGCTGGCCTACGTTTACCCGAAAGCCATGCGCGCCACGCGTGATTTACTCCGCCGACGAACCAAACTCGTGCGCCACGGCGCGCACCTTAAAGCACATGTGTCCAACACCTTTACTCAATACAATGTGCCATCACCCAATCTCGCCCTCCGTTATCCCTCTTCCAGAGAAGACGTGCGCAACCGCTTCAATGAGCCAGCGATTAACCGCAACATCGATATCGACCTCAATATGATTGGCTTCTACACCAAAGAACTCACCCATGTGGAATGCTTCATCGAGAAAAACGCCAAGCAACACAATCCTAAAGACTACATACTGCTTCAAACTGTGCCCGGCATTGGCCGTATTCTTGCTCTGACCATTTTGTATGAGATTGGGAATATTCAACGTTTTCCTTCCGTTCAACACTTTGCCTCTTACTCCCGCTTGGTGAAGTGCAAAGCCGAGTCGGCGGGAAAACAATATGGCACCAGCGGGAACAAAATTGGCAATGCCCACCTAAAATGGGCCTTCTCTGAAGCAGCTGTACTCTATTTACGAGGGAATGAAAAAGCCCAGAAATACCTCGCGCGACTGCAAAAGCGCATGAGCAAGGCAAAAGCGCTGTCTGCCTTGGCACACAAGCTGGGTCGCTGCGTTTACTTTATGTTGAGGAACAATACCGTGTTTGATGAACACCGATTTTTACCCCAATAAGTCGCACAATGGGGTGAGCTGAACGTCTAACTGGTGCTGAGGAAGAACACCTTGCTGACTGCGTTTATTGGGTAAAAACCCGCGAGAGTCTGCTGTGTCCATCGTTGTCCAAGCCCTTTGCCTTGATTAGCCGCCCCATTGTTGCGCATTACAACGAACAACAAAGTTGCTTACACCTAGCCTGAGCCTGAAGATAACTGGAAAACAATTGTTTAGCCTTCTTCTTGAATAGTGCCAGCCTGGGTTAACGGAATAGTGTCTAGT
>NZ_JBGONO010000051.1:0-1644 GCF_041439165.1 Enterovibrio sp. FF113
AGAAGCTAGAAGCTAGAAGCTAGAAGCTAGAAGCTAGAAGCTAGAAGCTAGAAAATGATAGCGAACACCCGAATAGATACACACTTTCAATCTTTTAACTAACCACTTACAGCTTCTAACTTAAAGCTAAGTACTTTCAGCTTAAAGCTAATTACTTATTAATATCCAACGCTTTCCAGTGCGGGAAGTGCTTGCGCACGAATACATTAAGATCACGCTCAAACTCACTGGCTTCGTCAGCCAGCGTTTTAACATCATCGTTCACAAGTGCACCGCGGATCATACCCGCGCCTACCGTGATATTGTTTAAGCGATCCACGATAATAAACGCGCCAGTTAAACGGTTATCTTCGTAACGGTCAAATTGCACTTTTTCGTTGAGAGAAAACTGACAACGACCAATTTCATTCAGCAGCAATTCGTTTGTTTCTTGTTTATCCATCGTGTTGACGTCGACTTTGTAGTTAATCGCATCTGCGCTGCCAAATACCGATTTACAACCTACCTTGATAACATATTCACGATCCAGCACTAAGGATTCATCAGACATCCAAACCACATCGGCTTCGAAGCGCGTGGCACTGAATGGTTGCTCATGTGGACGCACCAACATATCACCACGGCTAACGTCGATCTCATCTTCCAACGTCAAGGTTACAGACATGCCTGCAGAGGCTTTTTCCAGATTGCCATCAAAGGTGACAATAGACTTCACTTTGCTTTCTTTGCCGCTAGGCAGCGATGCAACCGTGTCACCAACGCGCACTTCGCCAGAAGTCAACGTACCGCAGAAACCACGGAAATCCAGATTCGGACGGTTAACATACTGCACAGGGAAACGCAGCGCATTGTGTCGCTGGCTATCAATCGAAACCGTGTTTAATAAACGCATGAGCGTCGCACCTGGGTACCACGGCATGTTCTCGCTTTCGTTGACAACGTTGTCGCCACGAAGCGCAGAAATCGGCACGAATCGTAGATCTTCAAAACCTAGATCTGCCGCGAATTCACGGTAATCTTGTTTGATTTTCTTATAAACCGCCTGGTCGTAGTCCACCGCGTCCATTTTGTTCACAGCAACAACGATGTGCTTAATACCCAGCAACGAACAAATGTAACTGTGACGACGGGTTTGCACCTGAACACCATGACGCGCATCAATCAGAATGATCGCCAAATCACAGTTAGACGCACCGGTGGCCATATTACGGGTGTACTGCTCATGCCCTGGAGTATCAGCAATGATGAACTTGCGTTGCTCGGTCGAAAAATAGCGATAGGCAACATCAATGGTGATGCCCTGCTCGCGTTCAGACTGAAGGCCGTCTACCAATAGCGCCAAATCGAACGATTCATCCGTAGTGTTAAAGCGTTTTGAGTCTTTCTCAATCGCCGCCATCTGATCTTCAAAAATCATTTTGCTATCAAAAAGCAAACGACCAATCAGCGTAGACTTACCATCATCAACGCTTCCACAAGTAAGAAAGCGCAGCATATCTTTGTTTTCATGAACACGCAGATACTGTTCAATATCTGTCGCGATTAAATCTGATGCGTGGGACATAAATGCTCCTATGGAACAAGCGATCAGCTAGAAGCTAGAAGCTAGAAGCTAGAAGCTAGAAGCTAGAAGCTAGAAGCTAG
>NZ_JBGONO010000052.1:0-1454 GCF_041439165.1 Enterovibrio sp. FF113
GAATAGTGGGACACTGATTTTGTAGAGTATCTTGTAGAATTTGAATATCGCGCATCGTTCATCCCTTTTGGTGGAATGTGGTTTTGGCGAAATTCATTAGATCAAAAGGGTCGATGCGCGTCCTTCTCATTGTTTAGAAAAGAGAATTTGAGGGGATTCGCTAGATTGCGACGTTATGCAATTAATACATTTGTGGTTGTGATTTGGATAGTATGGGTGAAGTATTCTTAGCAATTGTTGCGTTACTTTTCATTCTAGGTATTCCAGTGTTTATGGGGTTTCTTGATGAAATCAAACTAAAGCATAAACGTGTTGAGTTGGAGAATTACGATTTGTTCAAGTTCAGAGCAGCGGGAAAGAACGTGGTTTGTAGCCATTGTAATGGTGAGTACTTTAGGCATACAAATTTTCTACTGAACACGAGAGCAGCAAGCTTCTTGGGCCTGGATTGGGCAAATAAAGGCACTACGTCGTTAGAGTGTATGGACTGCGGGAAATTAACACTTTTTGCCCAAGAGAAAGTAATGAAACTTCATGACATATCCTGAGTATGGGTGTTGCATAACAAGGCTATAAACAGGGACGCTTTGTCAATGCGGCAGCTTTTCAAAGTGTTGTGAATACAATGGATTAAGCAGTTTTGGGTGGTTTGGTAAGCGCCCGTTATTGCAACGTTAGTTGTCATTGGAGATTCCAGTTTATGCAGTTCAGAATTGCTAATATAAATGACTTAGAAAGCTTAGCTAAGTTGCATGCTGAAAGTTGGCGAGAATCGTATCGAGGAATATTCCCTGATAACTTTTTAGATAATGATGTTTGGGAAGAGCGACGTGCATCTTGGGAAGGTCGCTTATCTAGTCCCAAAGAGAATCAGCGAGTATTGATTGCTACTAAAGATAACCAAATTTGTGGTTTCATCTGCGCTTATGGAAATGAAAACTCCAAATGGGGAACTTTCGTTGATAATTTACATGTTTCAAAATCTTCCCAAGGGAATGGCGTTGGTAAACAATTAATGTACTTAATTGCCAAATGGGCTGACGAGTTATTTGAAAATAAAGGCTTATACCTTGAAGTCCTCGAAGACAATCTAAATGCGCGAAGTTTCTACCATAGAATTGGCGCTAAGCACCAAGAAACGAATTTGTGGCAACCACCAGGTAGCGATGAAAAAATCAATGATTTGCTATATGTCTGGGAAAGTAACCAGCAATTATTGCAAATAAACAACTAACAAGTTGCTTAAACGGAATAAAAACAGTTGGCCATCGCTTCGCGATTATATCCAACCATTTTTATCCGCTTAGCAAGGCGCTGAAGGATCCCCTCATAATTCGCCCAACCCTGATGAATGAGTCAGCCTCTGGTATTCGAGCATAGCCCATTGATATTGCTGTTTATTGATGCAATACCGTCGATGCTTTCTTACCTCTCGTCCCAAGCGTGGAATAGAG
>NZ_JBGONO010000053.1:0-1334 GCF_041439165.1 Enterovibrio sp. FF113
GTAACGACAACAAGGGGTGTGCGTGAATCGCGGTCAGTAACCTTGCTCGCCAGACTGATGCCAATGCCCTGTGAGAGTAAAGGAACTGCTTGTTGCCGTTGTGCCACTGCTTGCGGCGGGGGTGATAAAAACCGGCAGGCACAATGGCATGCAGGTGTGGGTGGATATCCCGTCGTCGATTATGGGTATGAAGCACCAGCGTAAAGCCACTGTCACCGCCATTTTTGCGTTGGGCAAAATCCTTGAGCACGGACGCAGCAACAGAGAACATCAGCGAATACAAACACCTCGCGTGTGTGATAGCCATTTTTCTGAGTTCGGCAGGCACGGTGAAAGTGATCATAAAATAGTGTGTCGGCAATAACTTCGCCTCTTGCCGAGCCAGCCATTGCATGGTGTTGGTGTGTTGACACTGCGGACAATGACGGTGCCCACAAGATAGCGGCGTTCGGTCATCATGGTGACACCCCTGACAACCCCATTGCACGTGGCCTAATGCCCCTGTTCGGCAGCGAGACATGGCCATGATGGCACGAGAGATATCTGGGTTAAGGCGCCTCGGCTCGAGTTCAGCGCCATGATGATTGAGCAAGGAAAGAAAGGTGCTCATGCGTCCTCCCACAGTATCGTCAGTCCCGTTGCCAGTTGATTGACAGCCTGATGCACCTCAGCTTGTTTCATCTCAGTGAGTTGTGTGTAGCGTGCGGTGGTATTCAGACTGGCGTGACCCAGTAGGTGTTGTAATGATCGTAAATCCAACCCACGCTCGAGCAGATGGGTGGCATAACAATGGCGTAATGAGTGTGGGCTAATGGCCTTGTTGATCTTCGCGTCACGACAGACTTGCTTCATGGCTTTTTGCACCCCACCGCCGTCCATGTGGGCATCATTGCCGACACCCGGAAAGAGCAAGGTGGGATGGCGATGGGTAGACCAGTGCAGGCGTAAGACCGTGAGTGTCTTATCGGGCAGCGGCACTAAGCGGTCTTTGCCGCCCTTGGCATTGCGCACATGCACCTGATGTTGGTCACTGTCGATATCTGGTACTGACAATCGAAGTCCTTCCCCCAGGCGTAACCCCAGACAATACAAGGTATAGAAGAAGCGTTGGTAGCGAGGTTGTTGGGTGAAGGTGATGAGTAAGCCGACCTCTCTAGGGGTTAAGATATCGGGCAAGCGTTTGACCTGAGGCGGCTTAACGATATCGAGCCATTGCCATTGCTTATTAAGGGTGTAGCGATAGAAGAACTGCAAGCCATTGCGGTCGAGTTTGACGGTACTCCAGGAGTGGGTTCCGATAAGGTTCACGAAGTAGGTTTTGAGCTGTTGCTGAG
>NZ_JBGONO010000054.1:0-1090 GCF_041439165.1 Enterovibrio sp. FF113
GTATTTTATTATTTTGATGGGTGCTGTTTATGGCCTTTGAGTGAATGTCTAACAGCCATTTCCACAATGAAAGGAAGGCTTTGTTATGTAAATCAGAAGGTAAACGGGTAGATGAGTATCTCGATTTCGACGAGTATGCATGAAGGTGGTGCAGGCGGGGTGTCTCTGTTATGCGACTAATTTCATATTAATTATTTAGAATATACTAATAAAAGAGTGCTTTCGTGATTCTTATTCTTTCTATTTCTAACAGTCTGATTGTCCATGGTTTAGGATGCTGAAATACTGTTGGTTGATAATTTATATAAATATTAATGTCTGTGTTTGGATGTGAGTTAAATAACCAAAGATTGAAGCGACATGTGATAAAAAGCCGCTCTGTCGAGCGGCGTAAATGACAATATTTACAATAAACCAACACTATAGGAACCATGAATTTTTATTCACGTAGCAGTGTCTTAATGCCTTTAAAAAGTGTGAGACTATCCGTTTCTATTCGACAACAACGCACGCATTTGGGTCGAGATACGAGGCAAATGTAGTATATGTTACTGGCTGTTTAACACCATTCGCACACTGTCCTTCTCTTAGTATCATAGAGCACTGAATTGGATTGGAATATTCTTCTTCTTCTGCTAGGTAAATGATGGCCACCATGTGAGTGTAATAAGGGCTATTGGGTGCGACGGCGCATGGTTCAGCTTCCGTATAATTTGCGTTATCTTGTGCAGCAAAATACGTCATATCTTTTGTTATTGAAGTGCCTATGTTTGCTCGGAATGCTTTGTTGAATCCTTGACCACTCCCTGAAACCCAAGATACATTTCCCTCGCCGGTTATGCCCATGTTTTGAAGGGGATCCTCATAATATGTGTATACGCGATCTTGAAAGCGCTCCTTAAACTCACCTTGAATATCGGTCATACCAACAATGCCTTTGTCACAATCTATATATGCGGTGCGTCCAGCCCCAGATATTGACACATGACTAGCCTGACTACAGATACTATTTTCGGTGAATACGTCGTTATCAGCGATGGTGAGCGTACCGGTTTTCCTATCATTGCCGTTTGCTAGCATTGATGCCTTA
>NZ_JBGONO010000055.1:0-1042 GCF_041439165.1 Enterovibrio sp. FF113
TCATAAAGACAGCTATTGCCTCTTGACCGGAGAAGGGCTCATATGTGTTAGCCTTAGCACTGCCAGAAAAACCAGCCTTCGGCAAACACTCCGGTCCTTTTAATGAATAGATAGGCGATACCACCGTCACCGTAATTTGGCCCTTCGCCGTAATGTGTGCGCCCTTCCCAGTGTTCACCATCCTCGGAGACCCAGCCAACGTTATGCCGTGGCGGATAAATAAAACTATGAGTACTATCAAGTTGACCGATGAACTCCCACTCGCCCGCAGGAGCTTCCGATGGGCTTTGTATCCATTCAGGGACACCACCTAATTTGGTGCCTGATGTGGCACTTTCAACGATATCATCAGGAAGCTCATAGTATAATTCCTCATCGAAGAAAGCCTGAATATTGGAATCAGAAATACCATCATCACGCTCTAGCCAATCTACTACACGAGCTTCATTCTCGATTAGTACATCCTCTTCTGGCGCTATGCATAGCCTATCTACTAATTTTTCTGGTTCAAGGACAAAGCAAGCGTTAGCACCGGAGCCACCTTCCCAAGTCGAACACATACCGGGGTCATGATTGCACTGAAATATATAAACAATCCTCCCCTCTCTTCCTAAATTGAGCCTTCTAGAATCATGCTTGAACTGCGCAAGGAAGCTCTGAGGCTTTTTACATTCTGAACAAGACGGCCAACCAGACTCTTCTAATCCCCAAGGTAATCCACCAAATTTGTCTTGGTAGGATTCTTGTTGATCTAGATCCTCATTAACTCGAATATCTGGAACAAAATACTTCAATGTATGAGCACTCCTTTTTGAGGCTAACGCCCAATTAAGGGGTGAAGCACGCAACCACAGCACTTAATTTGACCACCGAAATCACTGAACTAGAACCCAAACCAAAAATGCCAAGCGTGCTGAATCACTCTTAAATTATTTGTTGAACGAAGCCGCTATGCGGCAGAATAACACCACACCGCCTACGTTTCTCCCAACCCTGCCAGTCCGGCAGCGGACAGGAGAAACACCATGAACCGTCAACAACA